>DATGCY010000441.1:0-10303 GCA_035311385.1 Candidatus Methylomirabilota bacterium | reverse complement strand
CTCCTGCCATTGGGCAAGACGGCCGCCATCCCGGCTTCCCTGCGCGTGCTAGCATCTGCATGTGCCGACCGACTGCATCATGCATATCCGTCTGACCCGGAGGCTGCTGGGGCTCGCGATTTTCGCCTGGCTCGTGGGCGTAGCGAGTCCCGCCGCCGCGCAGCCAACCGCCGACGAAGTACTGGCCGGGCTCGGGCTGTCGGCAGACGACAAGCAGCGCGTCCTGAACGGCGAGTTCGTCTCCACCAACGTCGAGCCGGGGCGAAAAAAGGTCGGAACGGTGGGCCGAGATTAGCCGCCCGAGACTCGCATGGTCAAGAACATGGACACTAGGGTCACCTGTTCAGCTGGCAGGATGTCGCTGCTCGGGCCTCCCACACGGGGCGTCGGCGGTTGCCGGCAGTCAATCGGGTAGATACCCTTACAGCTGGCCCGGAGCAAGGGCTGGGGCTGGTTTTCTCGGTCTGAATCGTTCCCGCCCTGCTACACTGCCGGCCGCAATGAAGGCGCACACCGGGAACGTCGCAGGCCCGCCCGGCGAAGTAGTGAGCGACGACACCCGCATGACGACGCCAGCCCCCGAGATGTATCGGCGCATCGACGAAGCCGTCGTTGACATGATCAACGAGTTTCGGATCCAGCGAGCGACGGGGCCGCTCCCCGACAAGGCGCTCGACCAAATCGTTTTTCGGGCAGTCCATTCCGTCGTCCAGGTCCTCGGCCCCTACACTCGCGACGAGCGCAACGTCCTATGGCCGAGCGTGCTTCGCATGCTCCTCGCCTCCTTCATTCGCGAGATTGGCATCGCGGACACGATGCCTCGGGCCGCTGAGGGCGGCGAGGGCAAGGAGAAAACCGACAGAGGGAGGGGGCAATGAGGAGGACGGGGGCAGCTTTCTGCGCAGGGCTGGGGTTACTTGTCGTGGCCACGTCGGCCTCTGCCGAGTGCGCGTGGGTGCTGTGGCAGGAGCTTCCGGTCGCCTCGGGGGGTTGGACTTTGGATACCGGGAGGGAGAGCGCCTTCTCAACGAAAAAGGCCTGTGAGAACCGGTTGAGGACAAGGGTTCAGGCATTTGCGCAGGCCACGACCGGCATGAGGCCCTTCCTCGTCTGCCTCCCCGACACGGTGGACCCGCGCGGGCCGAAAAGAAAGTGAGCGATGGCTGCGCCCGGGGCGGTTGGGACAGACAAGCGCAGGGTGATCCGAGTCTATGTGGACAATAACCTCCTCGGCCCGAACGCAGCGGAATACAGGGCAGAGACGGAAGCCCTCCAGTGGCTCGAAGTGGAACGGCGGGCTGGGCGACTCGAATGGATGGTATCCAGGCGGACAGCCAACGAACTCGAAAAGGCTCCCATAGAGCGGGAAGAGGCGCTTGAAGCCGCCTACGGTGCGGTCACGCACCCCGGCGATGACCATACCGTGAAGCACTTCAGCAGCGTGGATCTCGGGGCGGCGGGCTTCGTCACCATGCCGATGGTGGAGGATGTGCCTGATGAGCGCATCTTTGTCGAACTCAGCGGAATGGGGCTTGACGTCATGGACGCTAGGCACCTGACCGTCGTGATTCACCATGGCTGCGATGTCTTTTTGACAATGGACAAGAAGGTTCTCAAGTGCCGAGCGGAGAGCGCCGCGCGATATCGCACCATCGACGTGATGAAACCATCGGATCTGTGGACGCGGCTGAGAGACATGGAGGGACGTGATGGCACGACGCGGTGACGGCCTCTATCAGCGAGGCAAAAGCAAGACGTGGTGGCTGGAGTTCGTGCATGACGAGCGTCGCCAATTCGTGCGGCTGGGGAAAAGGATTACGCGCACGGTGGCGCGGGAGATTGCCCAGGCTAAGCGCGCGGTAGTGCGGGAGATTGCCCAGGTCAAACGCGCCAGCATTCTGAAGGGCGAAGCGGGCATTGGGCGGAAGCGCCTCGACATAGGTTTCGACCAGGCGAAGGAGGCCTTCTTGCAATGGGCCGAGGCCCACAAACGCCCGCGGACCGCTGGAACGGCACCGGGGCGGGAAAGCGGAGACCATATTACACCGCTAGGCATACCACGGTCCGAGCGGCCGGGCGAGGGCGACGCGCTCGTCCGGCTTATCCGCGAGGCGGACGACCTCGGCTTCCTAAGCAAGCACTCGCTCGACGACCTCCTCGACCTCACGGATCCCTGGCTCGAACGCGACGCGCTCCGAGCCAAGCTAGTGGAGGGCTACCCCGCCGCCGCCGCGTTCGCGGTGGCCTTCGTGCCCGCCGACCGGTGGGTCGGCGACGGTGGCTACGTCGTGGCGCCGATCATCTACGGGACGGAGAAGATTCCGACCGTACTATGCGCACTGCCGAAGGAGACTATCCGCGCGCTCCGGGATCTACCGCCCGGGGCCGGCCGCGTGGCGGCGCTCTTCGAGAAGCCGCGGCAGTACCTCGACGACGATAACGAAAGGAGACGCTGAGTCATGATCGCCGCCCTCTATTGCGGGAAGTCCACCGACGATAGCGACCGCAGCGCAGAGGCGCGCTCGACGTGGCGGCAGATCGAGAGCGCGACGGCGTACGCCGAGCGGAAGGGCTGGACGGTCGACCCGCGCTATATCTTCGTTCACGAGAACACCTCCGGGGCGGAGTGGAAGCACCGCCCGGGCTTCAACACCCTTCTCGCCGCGCTCGATCCCCGCCCGCCATTCGGCGTCGTGCTCGTCTCGGGACTCTCCCGCATCGGCCGCGACACCGTCCGGACGCCGGCCGCCGTGATGCGGATCGAGGAGGCGGTCGTCGGCATCCCCAGCTAACTTTGTGCGCCCGCCCGGCGGTTTCGCTAGATGGGTGCTAGATCACAGGGCAAACAGCAGAAACACGAAGGCCCCGGAACCTCTTTCGTCCCGGGGCCTTGCGCTGGTTGCGGGGGTCGGATTTGAACCGACGACCTTTGGGTGATGAGGGCATTCCCGGTCGCGATAAGCGCCGATTCTCCCCTACCAACCCCATGAGAAATTTACAATGCCGACCAAGCACCTTGGGCCACGTTGGGATCTGTTCGTAGCAGTCCACGGACAGAAGGCGGACACCCCCAACAGGCATCGCAGACCTTTCCGAACTTGGGCACACATATCTGACACGATGCCGGTCCGCTGACAGAATCTGCCAGACTCGCACACCGCCCCCCAGGAACCCTCAGGAGCCAATGTCACAGGAGGTAGGGCGACCGGAGTCACCGGCGGATGCGCGGCACGGCCGGCGTCCCGGCCAGGGCGCACCCGTGAAGACGACCCTGGGCCCGCTGCGCCGAGGTTCACGAGATCACAGACAGGATCGCCGCGAGCAGGAATCCCAGCGTGGCCAGCAGTCCCACCATCCGGCCTCCATGCTCGAAGGCCTCCGGCATCATGGCGTCGGAGAGCATGGTGAGCACGGCGCCGGCCGCGAATGCACTGGCATACCGTCCGTCGGCCACGGGAGTGCGGATCACAAACACGTATCCGGCCGCGGAGGCGCAGGCGGACGCGCCCACCAGCGCTATCCACATCCAAATCACGCGGCGGCGGGAGTTCCCTGCGGCCAGAAGGGCGTCGGTCCCGGCGATCCCCTCGGGTAGGTTCGAGACGAACACCGACACGAGGAACGCGAGCCCGATGGTCCCTCCGCCGGCCAGCCCGATCCCCAAAATGAGCGACTCGGGGACGCCGTCCAGCAGCGTCCCCAGGAAGATGGCGGTCCCCGAGCCGGCCGCTCGATCTCCGTCGATCTTCTTGCGATGGGCGCCGCCGTATCGATCGATGAGCCAGTCCCCTCCGAAGAAGGTGAGCGCCCCCAGGAAGAACCACAGTGCCATCAGACCCGCCGCATGGCCCAGCTTCGACTCGGGTACCAGCTCGTAGGCGATGCTGCTGATGAGCGCTCCGGAGCCGAATCCCATGATGGCGCCGGTCAATCGGCTGGAGAGCCGGGCCCGCATGGCGAGCAGCGCCCCGGCGGGAAGCGCGGCCGCGGCCAGTCCGCCCCAGAACGCCGCCCCCAGAGCACTCATGGGAAGTCCACCTTCAGCCTGTATCCCACGCCAGTCTCCGTCTGGAAGATGCACGGCCGTGACGAATCAGCGGCTGATCCCAGCTACAGCAGGGCCGAGTATAGGGCCAAGGCCCAATAGCACCCACGTCGGTGCTGCCGTAACACTCCAGACGCGGCATGGCACGCAGAATGGCGGACACGGCGCCGAGAGGATCTGGATACATCTCCTCAGGCCACCGACCCCTTGGATCGTCGTAATCGCTGTAAAGGAGGATCGCGATGGCAATCACTTCGTGGCCCGCTGAAGAGTACCGCACGGACGTGAATACCCCTGCCCCCTTTCGTTTACCCAGGAATTACTCAGGGAATCTCGCGTGTGACTCGATATCTCTGGGCGTGCTTTCCTCGTGCGGACCAAGGAGACCGTGGTGCCCACCGGTCACGGGGCAGGCCCGCGGGCGGCGTACCTGCTCACCAGCCAGGCGATGACGACCGCGACGTAGAACTGCCCGAACACGGCCTCCAGCACCGAGAGCATCTGGGCCAGTGGCAATCGCGGTGTGATGTCTCCGTACCCGAGCGTGGCGATCGTGACGAAGCTGTAGTAGATGAGCTGGACCTCGATTTGCTCATGTTCGTTGCCGCCGGTCACCGGCGACAAGGCGAAGCTGTCGGGCGCCACGGCGTGCACCGCCACGTAGACCGCGGCAAAGGCGAGACCCGCCAGCATGTACGCCACGATGGCCGCGAAGATGCGGTCGGCGGACACCTCGCGACCGCGCAGCACATAGTCGAGCGCAGAGACGAGGCAACCGCCGAGCAGCGCGACCATCAGCATTCGCGAGGTCACGTGAAACAGTGTCGCGAGGTGAGGATCCGTCACCGGTGCCACTCGCAAGGCCAGCGCGACGATCCACGCGGACACGAACAACCAGCGCAACCCCAGCCACGTGCGCCGCCGGCCCGCGTTCAACGACACGAACACGGCATGGAGGTACACGGCGGCGAGGACCAGCCAGAGCAAGCGGAATCGCAGCTGGAGCGGAACCAGCAGAAGCGCGAGCACGGTGAATAGCAACAGGTGCAGGAACGGCATCGACGTCTGCGCGTAGCCCAGCCATGTCATCGTCACGGGGAACGGCCGATGCCCGACACCGACTCGGGCGTAGGCAACATTAGCACGCTGCGGCGCCTCTCGGGGGCCGGCAGCCCCCCTGACGTACAGGAGCCCTCAGGAGCCGATGCCACAGAGAACGGTCACCGCTTTCCAGCTCCATTCCGGTATGGGCGTGTCCTAGAAGTTCACCGACCCCTTAGGTCCTTCGTGATCGTCGAACTCTCCTGGAGCCTAGCAAGTACACCAACAGGCAGCCAAACGCGATCACGCCGAGTGCCAGGAACAACCGCCGATGCCGCAGGAAAAGAGCCGCAAAGACATGGATGTCGCGGCCCAACATGTAGGTCCCGACGCCCCAGGAGCATGTCCACAAGAGCGCGCCCGCGACGTTGTAGGCCGTGAAGCTCCCCCAAGGCATTGTCAGGATGCCGGCAACAATTCCGTTCAGCTGCCTGAGCCCGTCGAGAAATCGGGCGAACAGGATGACAATGCCACCGCGCCGTCTGAAGAGATCATCGAGGTATTGCTGCCGCTGCGTATTGACCCGGAGTTTGCCGAGCACTGCTCGCCCACCCCAACGACCGACAGCATAGCCGGCGCTGTTTCCCGCAACGGCTCCCGCGGTTACCAGAATGAGAAGCCAGTAGAGATTCATGCGGCCGTGAGCCGCCTCCACCGCGGCGGCCATGAGCAAGGTTTGCCCCGGGGCCGGGATTCCCACCCCCTCCAACATTGCTGCGCCCACTGCGGCGCCGTAGCCGTAGCGGTCCAACAGAGGCTGCACCCTCGCAAGGGCGTGCTCGAAGCGTCGTGAGCCCTGTGCCCGAGTTTGATCCGGCTGAGCGCGCGATTCCTCACCGGCGCCGTGGGCTATGGAGACGACCATAAAGACCGCACAGGGCACAAGGAAAAGAACGAGACCCCGCACCCACTCGAGACCTGACACCCGCTGGCTGGAAGCCATCCGCTGACCCTCGCGACTTGAGTACACTGTCCCAGCGTCCTGTTGAGCAAGTCAGCCAACCGGATGTCCGCGCGCCTTGAGCCGATCCGATCGGGACCGTTACCCGTGCGGCCATTCCGCCGGATCATCTCGGCAACACTCGTTCGACTCAGTGACCGGCCTGGGTTGCTCAAGGAGGCTTCTCGCATGCAGTGTCCCCGGTGTTGGGCCGAAAACCGCGAAGAGGCGCGATTCTGCCGCGAGTGCGGGGCGACCTTCAGCGCTCTCTGTCCAAACTGCGGCGCCAAGGGTGGAGGCCGGAAGTGTGCGGGATCGGTTCTCGCCGGTGAGGTAACTGATGACGCTACCCAGAAACAACCGGGGAACCGATCAGCTCAGGCAGGCTTGGAAGGAACGGCCACACCGTTCACCGTGTTGATTGTCTTGTAGTGGCCGGGCGAGGTGATCTCGAGGAGCTCGACGTCCTCCGACCAGCCGGTCACCGTGTGCGACAGCCCGGGAGGAATGATGTGGCAGTCGCCTGCCTTCAGCCGGTGCTCGCCGTGGCCGTGGTAGTGAAAGCTCATCCAGCCCTTGAGGACATAGACGAAGAGGAAGTCGAGCTCGGTGTGCTTGTGCTCGGCGATGGGCGGCTTCGAGCCTGGCACGCCTCTGATCACGTGCGCGTCGTACACACCTCCGGTGGCTTCCTCGACACCGAGCCGTCGGTAGACGAACTGCGGCCGTGGCGCGCCATTGTTCGCCTCCATCGCCTCGAACTTCGTGTCCTCGTAGTGCGTGACGAGCAGCGACTGCTTGAACTCGGTCTTCGGCATGGCGAGCCTCCCGATGAAATCGCGTGGCGACCGCACTATCCTACTCCGTATCTCCTCGGGCCGCTCGAGCTTCTCGGACGAGCTCGCGTCAAGATCACGTGGGACATCCAACGGTGTCTTGCCGAGCAGGTCTGCGACGTATATGGCCCATCGGCCCGCGTCGTCGCGGGGTAGGAGTCCTATGTGCGGACTATGGCGACGGCCTTCGAGCTGAGGCTGGTGCCCGCCGGGTTCGGGTGGAGGCGCGACGACGCCTTTGCGTAGTCCGTCCGCCCCAGGCTCACCGCTTGATCGCTTTTACCGCGACATAGTAGCCGGTTACATATCTTGTCGGCCACTTCGCCATGCGCTCGAAGGCGCCCAAAGCGGCCATGAATCTCTTTTGACTCCGCGGGCCGGCATGCCTTTGCAGGAATCCGGCCATGGCGACGGCGAGAACTCGAGGGCAATGCATGAAGGCGGCCTCATCAACGACATCGAAGCCCAACTGCTGTAAGGCCCGGTCCAAGCCCCTGCGCCCGAGCGTCATCCCGACGGGATACGGGACAATGCCGACCCGCCGCCAAAAGTACGGAGTCAGATTGCGTACGGCCACGATGGGGTTCGCCGGATTGTCGAGCGTCAGCAGCAACTCCCCCCGCCGCCCGAGGATCCGTGTGAGCTCTCGCAGACCCGCCAGGACATCGTCGCGCGTGGGAAAGTGATCCAGCGTCGAGTTGGACACGACCACGTCGAAGGTGCTGTCCGCAAACGGCAGGCTGCGCACGTCGGCCGCGACGGCGTGCAGGTTAGGATAGCGGTCTCTAGCTGCCGTCGTGGTCGTCATTGACAGGTCGATTCCGACGACCTCGCTCGCGCGCGGGGCGAGGAGCCCGTAGAGCCCCTGGCCGAAGGCCTCGTCGAACAGGTCACTCTTGAGCAACCGCTTGGCCGGCTGCGCCGGCAGCCACCGGGCAAATAAGACGGCGTGGAGAGCGTCGCTGCAGGCGCGCCACAGCCCCTGCGAGTGCCCCTCCCGCCATTCCTTCCCGAGGTCGTCCCACTCGCGCGATGTCGGAATCAGAATTCGTCCACGGCCGACATATGATCAAAGGTTTCCCTTCGCCGCAGAACCGTATGCGTTCCATTCGAGACCGCGACGACCGCCGGCCTGGGGAAGGAGAAGTTGTTGGCAAAGGAGGTGAAATAGGCCCCCGCGTCCATGATCGCCAGGATGTCTCCCTCCTTCAATTCCGGTAGTTTCCAGTTGCGGTAGAGAATGTCCTCGATGGAGCAGAGGGGCCCGGTGACGAAATAACGGCGTCGGGGCCGGCCTTCCGCTCCGCTGGCGAGTAGGCACTCGTGGTACTCGTAGGAGAGGGGGAAGGCGATGTTTTGCATCCCCCCGTCGGTCATGGCGAAGGTCTTACCGGAACGTCTTCTCTTGAGCTCGCGCACGCGCACCAAGAGCGTCTGGGCGCTGCTGGTCAACGCGCGTCCCGGCTCGATGCGGAGCGCCGGTTCCTTCAGGCCGTGGGCCGTGCAACCCTGGTGCAGTGCGTCGGAGAGGACTTTGCCGAAGGTTTCCGGCGACGGGCAGTCAGCAGACCTCGGCTGGCGTGGCGGAATATTGAAGAGTTTATAGAGCGCCACTTCGCGAACCGTCAAGATCTTGACCGTCGGGACACCGAAGCCACCGCCCAGATCGAAAATTTCAATCTCTCGATTCAACCGGCGCTTGATCTCCCGCGCCATCAGGCAAAGGCTTTCGACGCTGTCGCGGTAACTCCTCAGGCTCTTGATACCCGAGCCGATATGAGCATGGAGGGCGCAGACTCGGACCCGTCCCGTGTCTTCGAGTGTCCGTATCATCTTCACGACAGTGTCGGCGTGCGGCTCAAACCCGAACTGAGACGTCGAGCCGCTTCCGGGACAGATTCGAAGGCCTACCTTTACGGGCTGCGGCGCTCCCGCGGAGGCCTCGATCAAGCGATCAATCTCGGCCTTGGAATCGACGTTGATGAGTCCGACGTTTAGCGCAACGGCTTCGCGCAGACTTTCTATTGACTTGTTCGGGCCATTGTAGATGATCGACGAGGGTGGCACTCCCAATTTCACGGCCAACCATAACTCGTACGGAGAGACGACCTCCGCGCCGCATCCGGCCTCATGCAGCAACTTGAGCACGCCCGGAATGCAATTGGTCTTATAGGAGCAGAAGAGCTCGACGCGGGGACAATGCGCCCGAAAGGCGGCGAGAAATCTCCGATAGCTGTCGCGCAATCTCGAGGTGTCGACGACGTGGAGAGGGGTGCCGTAGATCTCCGTCAACTCAGGGGCACCGCAGCCGCCGAGAACGAGGTGGCTCTTTTCGTTCAGGCGGGGCCCCCAGGCGTCAGTATTCATCTCTAACCAGTTGGGCCAGCGCGCATGTGACGCGGCCGGCCAAGGTCATCGGGCGCGATCGCGATACACCGCGTGAACGAAGCTCTGACCTGTTCCGTGTCGCCCAGCCCTGGGTACAAGCCGCCGGGTTTGCAATGCCGCTGAGGACGGCGGCCAAACGGTGCCCGCACGGTCGCAGTCTTGGCCAGCGCGGGCAGTTGCTCGTCGAACAATGCCCATTCAGGCTCCCCGTCGGAAGCGCAGGGGATCCCTCAGGAACCGCGGAATCAAGTAGAGCAGGCAAGCCAGACGCCAACCACCCCCCATGATGGCCAGCATCTCGATGAACGCTGCCGAGCCACGGTAGACAGTGTCTCCATTCAGTAACAGCCACTTGCATCCTCGGCTCCACGAGACGTGTGCATCCCGCAGGAGTGCGTGGGCGCGTGCATCGTCGGCGGGGATGAATTCGAGCGACTTCGAGGCGGCTTTACGCTCGAAGCATCGTACGCAGGCGTGGCACCACCGACTTCCGCCGTCGAACACGACGCGAGGCGGGCCAGTAAAGCCAGTCCGGTCGCTCGCCGGCAACTCCATCTCGTCGCTGAATCGCAGGAAGAAAACGAAACACACCAAAGTCATCGGGAAAGAGATACCCAGCACCAACCAGAACGACGCGAGCATCACGAACAGTGAGGGAGCGACGAGCCTTCGCGCCCATCCCGAGACGAGGACGAGCGGGGCAGACAGCTCGAGGAGAAGAATCCCGCGCGCCAACACGTCGCACCACATCGGATGTCGAGCAAGAGCCTCTGCGAGGCCGGGGACTCTGGGGCTTCGATCACCCGTGAGCGCTTTCGCCGCAAATAGGTTCGCGAGGGTGCCGTGCGTTCCCCAGTCGATCCCGTTCGTTCTGAGCTTCGACATCGCGGCGGAGCAGAACATCAGAGCCAACATGGCGCGGACGAAGTAGATAGCGAAGAATTCGCCCTTGTCGAGCACGCCTCCGCGCGACGCGGCCTCGAACCGGCGCCT
>DATGCY010000440.1:0-2804 GCA_035311385.1 Candidatus Methylomirabilota bacterium | reverse complement strand
GCCGCCTTCTGGTAGAGATCGCGGTCGCCGTCCTCGCGGTCCTCGGAGAGCGAGTCGAGGAAGGCGTCGACCTCGGCGGGGGCGGGGCGCTTGCCGTCGGACCAGAGGGCGATCTCGCGTTCGGCGACGAAGATCTTCTCCACGAGCTTCTTGAGGTCTTGACCCCATTGATCCAGGAGGGAGGGCTGGAGGCTCAGGGTGCGGAGAGTTTGAAGCGCCTTCATCTGCTTACTCTGGGCGGCGACCTCGTGCTTCTTCCACGGCGGCTCGCCTCTCCGCTTCTTGCGCCCCCCGGCCTTGGCGCGGAGCTTACGCGCCTGGTCGAGGAGCTTTTCTCGCTCGCGCAAGAGCCGGTCGACCGTGCCGAGCTCTCGCATCACCGAGCGCCGGAGGTCGGCCTCCTTCTCCTCGGTGAATTCCTCCTCCGGGTAGTCGACCAGTTCCTTGATGGGGACCAGGTCCTTGCGGAGCTCGTCGCGCACGGCGCGGATCTTGTCGAGGGCGAGCGCGGTCGAGAGGATAGCCCGCGTCGCTTCATCCTTGCCCTCCTCGATGCGCTTGGCCAGCGTGATCTCGCCTTCGCGCGTGAGGAGGGACACACGACCCATCTCGCGGAGGTAGAGCCGCACGGGATCCTCCGTGCGCCCGACGGGCCCCGGCGTGAGATCGATGCGCCGCGGCTCGGCCGGCTCGTCGTCGTCGGGCTCGGGATCAGCGGTTTGCCCGGACGGCTCCGAGGGAAGACGGCTGGCCTTGGCCGAGTCCACCACCTCGATGTCCATTGAGCCGAAGAGCATCATGATGTCGTCGAGCTGATCCAGCGAGACGATGTCCGAGGGCAGGGCGTCGTTGACCTCGTCATAGGTCAGATAGCCCTTTTCCTTCCCCTTGGCGATGAGCTTGTCCAGCTCCTGCAGCTTTGGTTCGTCCGCCATGCTCGTCGACTCTCCTGGTGGGGGATGCTGGTTCAACGGCCGGTGACCATGCCTCGGATCGCCTGGGCTTGATCCTGAAGCTTCTGGAGCTCCGCCTCGAGCCCGGCCAGCGCCGGATCGCCGCTGGCCTGGGCCTCGCTGATGGCCTGGCTCAGCTCCCGGATCCGCCGTTTCCGCCGCCGGATATCGTACCGCTTCTGCAGGTCACTCACCTGACTTTGTACGTCGGTCCACTCTCGCTGCTCCATCAGGAGCGAGGCCAGGAGACCCCGCTCCGCCTCATCGAGCTCATCCATGAGCGACTCGGGGGCCGCGCCTGCGGGTGCCCGGCGGAGGGCGCCCAGCAGGGACCGGAGTCCCGGGTGTGCGATCTGTTCCTCTTCAAGATACGGCATGAGGCCGATTCTTGCCTGCTCCTCGTTCAGGACCATGAGGACGAGGTCGCGCTCGAGGAGGCTGGGCGCGGGCCAGGCCTGGGTTGACGCCCCGGAGGTGGCGGCGGTATCGGCGGGGCGATCGAGGCGGCCCTTGCGCGCGCGGGCGCCCTGGAGCTGCTGCGCCTCGATCCAAAGCTGGGTCGCATCCACCCCTAGGCGCCGGGCGCCTTGCCGGGCCAGGGCCGTGGCCTCCTCGGCATTCGCGACCTTGGAGAGGAGAAGGGCGACCCGGGCATGGGCCGTGGAGCGGCCGCGGGCTGTCCCGAGGTCCTCTTCCCCTAGGGTCCGCTCCAGGACGAAGTCGAGGACGCTCCTGGCCGCGTCGAGGCGGGACTGGAAGGCCGGCGCACCCTCGGCACGGAGCAGGCTGTCCGGATCGTGCCCCTCGGGGAGGAGGGCGACCTTGATGGGGAAGTAGTCCGCCTTCTCGAAGGAGCCGGTGCGGGAAACCGCCCAGCCGAGGTTCCGGAGATCCATCACGTCGGTGAGCATCTCCTCGAGCCGGCTCGTGGCCTTCTGCCCTGCCGCGTCGGCGTCGAAGACGCTGACCACCTCGTCGGCGTAGCGCCGAAGGAGGCCGAACTGGGCGGCGGTGAAGGCGGTGCCGAGGGCGGCCACCGTCTCCGTGAAGCCATGCTGATGGGCCATGAGGCAGTCGAGGTAGCCCTCGACGACGACGGCGCGGTTCTTCTGGCGCATGCTCTCCCGCGCCACGTCGAGGGCGTAGAGCATCTGCCCCTTCACGTAAAGCGCGGTCTCCGGCGAGTTGAGGTATTTGGGCTCCTCGGCGCCCAGAGCACGGCCGCCGAAGGCGACCACCCGGCCCTGCAGGTCACGGATGGGGAACAGCAAGCGCCCACGAAAGCGGTCGTAGAAGCCGGGAGCGTTCTGTCGCGGCAAGGCAAGGCCGGCCGCCACCAGTTCGGCCTCGGTCACGCCTTCCTTCGCCATCTGCGTCAGCAGCGCGTTCCATCCCTCGGGGGCATAGCCGAGGCCGAAGCGCCTCGCCACTTCCAGATCCACGCCCCGGCCCTCGATGTATGTGCGGGCCTTGGCGCCGTCACGTCCCCAGAGCGCGTCGGTGTAGAACTGGGTCGCCAGCGACATCACTCGGCGGAGACCCTCGAGCTTGCCCTCGACCTCCGGCGTTCGCTGGATGGGCAGCTCCACCCCCGTGCGCTGGGCGAGGGTCCGGACCGCCTCGGGGAAGGCGAGGCGGTCCTGACGCATGAGGAAGCCGAAGGCATCGCCGCCCACGCCGCAGCCAAAGCAGTGGAAGATGCCACGCTTCGGGTTGACGGTGAAGGAAGGCGTCTTCTCGCTATGGAAGGGACAGAGGCCTTTCCAGTGCTCGCCCGCACGCTTGAGGTTCACGAACTGACCGACGATCTCGACGATGTCCGCCCGGGAGCGGATCTCGTCGAGGATCTGC
>DATGCY010000439.1:0-2700 GCA_035311385.1 Candidatus Methylomirabilota bacterium | reverse complement strand
AGAAGCAGCTGGCCACGCTGCGGGACAAGGCGCGCGCATCCGGGGTCAAGGTGAGCGTCATCCTGCTCGAGGGGTTGGCCCACGCGCAGATCGTCCGTGCCGCCAAGTCGAAGAAGGCGGACCTGATCGTCATCGGCACCCACGGCCGTACGGGGTTCGCCAAGTTCTTCCTGGGCAGCGTGGCCTCGCGGGTCGTGACAGCGGCGCCCTGTCCCGTGCTCACCGTCCGCGGCAAATAGCAGCAAGTCGACGATGATGAAGAGCGCACGAGAGCTCGAGTTGATCCGCATCGACCTCGAGTGACTCGTCTCGTGAACAGGAAGGAGGGCCCACCATGGCCACGAGCTCAGTGACGATCACCGACAACCGCACCGGCAAGACCTCTGACCTGCCCATCGTCAACGGCGCCATCCGCGCCATGGATCTCCGCCAGTTCCGCACCGGACCCGACGACTTCGGGCTACTCTCGTACGACCCTGCCTTCGTCAACACGGCCTCGACGATCAGTCGCATCACCGAGATCGACGGCGACCACGGCATCCTCCGCTACCGCGGATATCCCATCGAGGAGCTCGCCGAGCGCTCCAGCTACCTCGAGGTGGCCTACCTCCTCCTCCACGGCGAGCTGCCCGCCCGCCAGGAGATGGAGGACTGGGTGTACGACATCACGCATCACACATGGGTTCACGAGAACCTGAAGAAGCTCATGGAGGGCTTCCATTACGATGCCCACGCCATGGGCATGCTCATGGCGGGCGTGGCCGCCCTATCCACCTTCTACCCGGAGGCCAAGGACGGAAAGCATCCGGGGACCCGGCGGCTCCAGATCATCCGGCTCATCGCCAAGATGCCGACCCTTGCCGCCTTCGCCTATCGGCACGGCTTGGGCCTGCCCTACAACTATCCAGACAACGGGCTCTCCTACACGGGCAACCTCCTCAACATGCTGTTCCGGGCCACGGAGGCGAAGTACCACCCGAATGCCACCCTGGAGCGTGCCCTCGACGTGCTCTTCATCCTGCATGCCGACCACGAGCAGAACTGCTCCACCAACGCCGTGCGCGCCGTCGGCTCCTCGCAGGTCGATCCCTACTGCGCGGTGGCGGCGGGCGTGGGCGCCCTCTATGGTCCGCTCCATGGCGGGGCCAACGAGGAGGTGCTGCGGATGCTGGAGGAGATCGGGTCTACGGAGCACATCCCCGCCTTCATCAAGAGCGTGAAAGAGGGCAAGGGCAAGCTCATGGGCTTCGGCCACCGCGTGTACAAGAACTACGACCCCCGAGCGAAGATCATCAAGCGCATGGCCGACCGGGTATTCGAGGTGACGCGGCCGAGCGCGCTCCTGCCCGTGGCCCTGGAGCTCGAGCGCATCGCCTTAGAAGAAGACTACTTCATCTCGCGCAAGCTTTACCCCAACGTCGACTTCTACTCGGGGCTGATCTACCAGGCCATGGGCTTCCCCGTGGAGATGTTCCCCGTGCTCTTCGCCATCGCGCGGACCAGCGGCTGGCTGGCTCAGTGGCAGGAGATGCGGGATGACCCAGAGCAGAAGATCGCCCGCCCGCGGCAGCTCTATTTGGGCCCGGGCAAGCGCCCCTATGTCGAGATGGGCAAGCGCGAGGAGGGGGCACCGCGGCCGTGACGAGCGCCAGCCCCCGCTTCGACCGCGCACCTCGGCGCGTCTACTGGGAGGTGACGCGCGCCTGCGATCTCGCATGCCGCCACTGCCGCGCCGAGGCTGTGCCCGAGCCCGATCCCGCCGAACTCGACGCGGCCGAAGGGCGTGAGCTCCTTCGCGGGCTCACGCGTTTTGGCGAGCCACTGCCCCATCTGATCCTCACCGGTGGTGACCCGCTGAAGCGTGCGGATCTCTTCGATCTCATCGGCGCGGCGCGCAGACTCGGCTTCGACATGTCCGTAGCTCCCAGCGGCACACCGCGCCTCACCGGAGAAGCCGTCGAGGCGCTGAGCCGGGCAGGGGTGTCGGCGATTTCCCTCAGCCTCGACGGCTCCAATGCCCATCGCCACGACGCGCTCCGAGGTGTTCCCGGCTGCTACGAGCGCACCCTGGAGGCGGCGCGCGCCTGCGTCGCTGCCCGGCTGCCGTTCCAGGTCAATACGCTCGTGAGCGCCGAGACTCTCGACGACTTACCCGCGATCCATCGGCGGGCTACCGAGCTCGGGGCAGCGCGCTGGAGTCTCTTCTTCCTCGTCTCCGTGGGCCGCGGTACGGTGCTCCAGCCCATCACCCCCGAGCAGTGCGAAGAGCTCTTCGAGCGGCTGCTCGATCTCGGCGAAGCGGGGGGGCCGATCGTCACGACCACCGAGGCGCCACATTTCCGACGTGTGGTCGTCGAGCGCGCCCGCCGGGCCGCGCGCGGGACGGCAACGTTGCCTCGCCGCTCCATGGGTCATGGCGCCGGCGTACGGGACGGCAGCGGCATCATGTTCATCTCTCACACCGGGGAAGTGTGGCCGTCTGGCTTCCTCCCGCTGTCCGCCGGAAGCGTCAGGGAGAGTGACCCGGTCGTGATCTACCAACACTCCCGCCTCTTCCGCTCTCTCCGAAGCGTGGAGATCTTCCACGGCCGCTGTGGGCGCTGCGAGTATGGAGAGAGCTGCGGCGGCTCGCGCGCCCGCGCCTTCGCCGCCACCGGCGATCCGCTCGGCGAGGATCCCCTCTGCCGCTATCAGCCGGCG
>DATGCY010000438.1:0-3410 GCA_035311385.1 Candidatus Methylomirabilota bacterium | reverse complement strand
CCGCCACGCCGCCCGTGCCGCCGCCCACCACCAGCACGTCGCAGCTCCGCTCCTCCACGCGGCGGCCTGGCTCGCCGAGCTCCACGAGGGCGCGCACGGGATCGCCGCTGGCCCGCACCGCCATCACGTCGAGAAGGGTGGCCATCACGCGCCCAGGTAGAGCTTGCGCACGACGTCGGTCCGGCCGAGCTCGGCGGCGGTGCCGTGCAGCGAGATGTGCCCCGACTCCAGAAGATAAGCGCGGTCGGCCAGCTCGAGGGCCATGGCCGCGTTCTGCTCCACGAGCACGATGGTGAGGCCGCGGCTCGCCAGCTCGCGGATGGTGCGCGCGATCTCGCCGACCACGATGGGGGCGAGGCCGAGCGACGGCTCGTCGAGGAGCAGGCACCGGGGCCGGGCCATGAGCCCGCGCCCGATGGCCAGCATCTGCTGCTCGCCGCCGGAGAGCGAGCCGCCGCGCTGCTCCCGCCGCTCGCGCAGGCGCGGGAAGAGCTCGTACACGTTCTCGAGATCGGCGGCGATGTCGCCGCGATCCGTGCGCTGGTAGGCGCCCATCCGCAGATTGTCGAGCACGGTGAACTTCGGAAAGATTTGCCGGCCTTCGGGCACCAGCACGAGGCCGCGGGCCACGCGCTGGAAGGGGAGGAGATGCGTGACGTCCTCGTCGAGGTAGCGCACAGACCCGCTCGTGGGCCCCTTGAGGCCGGAGATGACGCGAAGGGTGGTGGTCTTGCCGGCCGCGTTGGGGCCGATCATACAGACGATTTCCCCGCGCTCCACGCGCAGGCTCACGTCGTGGAGGACGTGGACCTTGGCGTAGTGGCAGTTGACCCGCTCAAGCGTGAGCATGACCCGTCCCCAGGTACGCCTCGACGACGGCGGGATCGTTGAGCACCGACTCGGGCGCCCCCTCCGCGATCTTCTCCCCATGGTTGAGGGCGATGACGCGATGGGCGAGGCCACGCAGGAAGCCGATCTTGTGATCTACGAGACAGAGCGTGGTGCCGGCGGCGTGGAGCTTGACGAGCACCTCCTCGAGGTTGCGGATCTCGTCTCGGCCGAGGCCGGAGGCTGGCTCATCCAGGAGAAGAAGCTCGGGCTCGCACATGAGGGCCATGGCGATGCCAAGCATTTTCTCCTCGCCGTAGGACAGGTTGCCCGCGAGCTGCCCGGCCGCCCCGTCGAGGTTGCAAAGGGCCAGCACCTCGCTCACGCGACGGGCGAGCTGCTTCTCCACGGCGCGGGCGGCGCCCAGCAGCTCGAGGCCGCGGCGGAGTCCCAGCGCGCGCTTCAGCGCGAGGTGGCTCGCCACGCGCACGTTGTCGAACACGGAGAGCTCCGCGAACAGCTGCGGGTTCTGGAAGCTCTTCACCACGCCGAGGCCTGCGATGATGTCCGGACGCAGCGCCTGGATCTCGCGGCCTTTCCAGATCACGCTCCCGGAGGTGGGGGGCAGAAGTCCCGCCATCATGCTGAGCAGCGTGGTCTTGCCCGAGCCGTTGGGGCCGATGACGCCCAGGATCTCGCCCGGTCGTACCGTGAAGGAGACCGCGGCCACGGCCACCAGGCCCGCGAAACGCTTGCTGAGCTCGCGCACCTCAAGGGCCACGACGGGCTTTCCACGCGCCGAGAGTGCCCACGATGCCCCGCGGCATCGCCAGGATGGTGAAGATGAGGATGGCGCCGTAGAGGATGGCGCGGATCTCCGCGCGTAGGTCGATGGCATGCGGCAGCCCCGTAAGGACGAAGGAGCCGACGATGGGACCGAGGAGCGTGCCCTGGCCGCCCAGGAGCACCATGGCCAGGATCTCCATCGACTGATTGATGCCGAGATAGCCGGGATCGATGTAGCCCGTGTAGTAGCCGTAGAGGCCACCCGCGAAGGAGGCGAGGGCATTGCCGATGGCGAAGGCGAGGAGCTTGTAGCGGAACACGTTGATGCCGAGGGTCCGCGCGAGATCCTCGTTGAGCCGGATGGCGCCGAAGCAGCGCCCCATCCAGGCGCGGAGGCACCGCGCGCAGATGAGCACGGTAACGGAGAGGCAGGCGAGGGTGAGGTAATACCAGGCGATGGGGCCTCGGATGGCGACCACGCCACTGCCCGGCCAGTAGATAGTGGGCTTGCCCGACACCACCAAGCCGAGGGTGCCGTTGGTGAGGCTGTTCCAGTTCATCACCACGAGGCGGATCATCTCCGCGAAGGCCAGCGTCACCACCGCGAAGTAGAAGGTCTTCAACCGGAACTTGAAGCAGATGCTCCCCACCACCACCGCGAGCACCACCGCGGTGAGGGCGGAGGGCACCGTGGCGACCCAGAAGGGCAGCTTGTACTGGGAGGCGAGGAGATAGGTCATGTAGGCGGAGACGCCGAACACCGCGGGATGGAACATGGAGAGCTGGCCGGTGAAGCCGAAGATGAGATCGAAAGTGACGGCGAGGATGCCGTAGATGAACGTGAAGATGAAGATGGTGAGGAGGAAGTCGCTGCGCACGAAGAGAGGAAGGGCGTAGAGCACGCCCCACAGCAGCGCCTGCGCGATCATTCGTCCCCAAAAAGGCCCGAGGGCCGGAAAAGAAGGATGGCCACGAGCACGGCGAGGCCGTAGGCGTCGCGGAAGGCGGTAGGGAGGAAGATCGAGCCCACCGCCTCGATGACGCCGAGGATGACTCCGCCCCACAGCGCGCCCATGAGGCTGCCGATGCCGCCCAAGATGGCCGCCTCCATCCCCTTGAGCACGTACACCCCGCCCATGGCCGGCTCGAGGGAGTAGAGGCTCGCGTAGAGCGCGCCGCCCAGTCCGGCCAGCCCAGTGGAGTAGAGCATCACCGCCGTCTCCATCCGCGGGGTATGCACGCCCATGAGCATGGCCGCCTCCGGGTTCTGCGCATACGCGAAGGCGGCGCGGCCGAGCCAGGTTCGGGCGAGGCCGAAGTAGGTCGCCACGATGACCACGACGATGACCGCGAAGACCACGAGCTTCATCTTGGGAAGGCCGATGTTTCCCACGCGAAGCGCACCGGGGAGGACGAAGTGCATCTCCACTGGCGTGGCCGTCCACAGGAGCATGGAGGCGCTCTCGAAGATGGAGATGAGGCCGATGGACACGAGCAGTCCGTTGACGAGGTTGTTGCGCGTGAAGCGGAAGAAGGCCTTGTTGGAGAGATAGCCGGCGGCGGCCGCGATGAGGCAGGCGGGCACGACCGCCACCGGATAGGGGAGGCCGCGCTCGGCCAGCGCATACGTCGCGTAGGCGCCGATCATCATGAACTCGCCGAGGGCGAAGTTCACGATGCCTGTGATGCCGAAGGTAAGCGTGATGCCGAGGGCGATGATGCCGTACATGGCGCCGATGATGGCGCCGTTCAGCACCTGCCCCAGAACAAGTTGCGTCACGCCCAGGCCGCCGATA
>DATGCY010000437.1:0-7283 GCA_035311385.1 Candidatus Methylomirabilota bacterium | reverse complement strand
GCGGACCTGCGCACGGACCTGCCGCGCTATCGCATCTACAAGGACGGCGTCCTCGCCGACGAAGTCACCGACGTCAAGGCCTTCTGGCGCGACGATCTGGTCGCCTTCCTCCTCGGCTGCTCTTTCACCTTCGAGTGGGCGCTGCTCGACGCGGGCATCCCCCTCCGCCACGTGGAGCGCGGCTGCAACGTCGCGATGTGGCAGACCAACGTCGCCTGCCGGCCCGCCGGACGCTTCCACGGGCCCATGGTCGTGTCCATGCGGCCGATTCCCCATCACATGGTCGCCAAGGCGGTGACGGCCTCCGCGCGGTTCCCAGGCGCCCACGGTTCCCCCGTGCACGTGGGTGATCCCGCCCACCTCGGCATCAAGGACATCTCCAAGCCGGACTGGGGCGACTTCGTTGGCGTGGAGCCGGGCGAGGTACCGATGTTCTGGGCCTGCGGTGTCACGCCGCAGGCAGTGGCCCTGGCCTCCAAGCCGTCCTTCATGATCACCCACAGCCCGGGCCACATGTTCGTCACCGACATCCCAAACCACTCGCTGGCCGCCCTCTAGCCGAAATTATTCACGAGTGCCGCACGTACGATCGGGGCGGGTGGCGGCGGGGGCGGGGGAGCGCTCCGGCGGAGTGGGACCCCCTCGTCCTGTGCGCCACCCAGAGGGCGGCGATTCAGGCGAGTGGGTGACGCAGCTGGAGCGCTCCCCCGCCCCCGACGACGGGCCCCGACCCGCCTCGCGCTCCGCGTGCGTGTGAACAATTCGGGCTAGCCGCGTGGGCATCTATGCTGAGCCCCGCTTCCTCCCCTGCGGGGACCTCGCGCTCTCGGTAGAGCTCGGCGACGACATCAACCGCGAGGTCAATGCGCGGGTCCTCGCCCTCGAGTACCTGATCCGCCAGCGAAACCTCGTTGGCGTCACCGAGACCGTCCCCAGCTATCGCTCACTCCTCGTCTACTACGATCCCCTCACCGCGGGCTGGGACGCCATCACGTCGTCGCTTCGCGCGCTCTGGCGCGAGGCGCGCCCGGAGGTGCTGCCGCCTGCGCGCACCGTCGAGATGCCCTGCTGCTACGAGGGCGAGCTCGGCTTCGAGCTCGAGGGCGCGGCGGAGAAGCTCGGCCTCAGCCCCGACGAGGTGGTGCGTCTCCATGCCGCCGCCGCCTACTACGTGTACTTCGTCGGCTTCACCCCGGGGTTGCCGTACATGACGGGCATGCCGGAGCGCCTGAACATTCCGCGCCTCGAGCAGCCGCGCACCAAGACGCCGCCTGGCAGCGTGAGCATCGGCGGTACCCAGTGCTGCATCTACTCCGTGGAGAGCCCGGGCGGCTTCTGGGTCCTCGGCCGCACTCCGCTCAATCTCTACGATCCCTCCGCGGCCGATCCCATCCTGCTCCGTGCGGGTGATCACGTTCGTTTCCGCGCCATCGACCGCGCGGAATACGACAGCATCGCGGACGCGGTCGCCCAGGGCACCTACACCACCCACATCGAAGCGCCCCGCCACCGGTGAATCTGCTCGTCCACGACGCGGGTCCCCAGACCACCGTGCAGGATCTGGGTCGCCGCGGCACGCTCCGCGAGGGGATACCGCCCTCGGGCCCCATGGATCGCGACGCCTTCCTCCTTGCCAACCGGCTCGTGGGCAACGCCGACGACGCCGCGGCCCTCGAGTGCACGCTCATTGGTCCGCGCCTCGAGTTCGCGGACGAGCGCTGGGTGGCGGTGACGGGCGCGGCCATGGCGGTAACCCTGAAGGGCGCGCCGGTTCCGCGCTGGGCGGCCCTCCAGGTAAAGCCCGGTGAGATGCTCCGGCTGGGGCCCGCGGCCGCCGGCGTGCGCGCCTATCTCGCGGTGTCGGGCGGCATCGACACACCGCTCACCCTAGGCTCGCGATCCACCTATCTGCGTGGTCGGCTCGGCGGCCATCAGGGGCGGGCCCTCAGGAAGGGCGACACGCTGCCCCTCGGGCCCCCCTCGGGTGGCGCGCCGGCGCGCGTGCTCGAGCGATTCATTCCCGACTACACGGAGGCGGCCATGGTGCGGGTGGTGCTCGGGCCGCAGGACGACCGCTTCACGCCGGGCGGAATCGCCGCCCTCTTCGAGGCGCCCTACGAGATGACGCCCCAGGCCGATCGCATGGGCGCACGCCTGCGCGGGGCGCGCATCGAGCACACGCGCGGGCACGACATCATCTCCGACGGCGTCGCCCTGGGCGGGATTCAGGTGGTGGGCGACGGCCAGCCCATCGTGCTCCTGGCAGATCGGCAATCGACGGGTGGCTACACCAAGATCGGCACGGTATGCTCGTTCGATATCGGGCGTGTGTGCCAGGTGAAGCCGGGCCAACGACTGTCATTCAAGCGTGTAACGATAGCCGAGGCCCACGAGCTGGGGCGCGCGTATCGCGCCGAGCTCGATCACGCGATTCACTGGGAGGAGACGCCATGACTCTCGAAACCCTCGTCAACAACTACAAGGCCAAGACGGCCCGCTCGCGGCAAATGTTCGAAGAAGCGCTGCAGGTCATGCCCGGCGGCAACAGCCGCACCACCACCTTCTTCGATCCGTATCCCTTCTACATCACCCGCGGGGCCGGCGCGCGCATCTGGGACGCCGACGGCACGGAGCGCCTCGACTTCAACGGCAACTACACGAGCCTGATCCTGGGCCACGCGCACGCCGCCGTGGTGGAGGCGGTGACGGAACAGGCCACGCGCGGCATGTCCTACCCAGGCCCGAGCGAGCACGAGGTGAAGTTGGCCGAGATGCTGACCACGCGCATCCCGAGCATGGAGGTGGTGCGTTTCGCCAACTCCGGCACGGAGGCGACCATGAACGCGGTGCGGGCGGCCCGCGCCTTCACGGGACGGAGCAAGCTCGCCAAGTTCGAGGGCGCCTATCACGGCACCCACGACGGGGTGCTCGTGAGCGTGACCCCCGATCCCACGAAGTTCGGCTCACGGAAGCGCCCGAAATCTGTGCCCGCCTCCTCGGGAGTGACGGACGCCGTGCTGAAGAACACCGTGGTCCTCCCCTGGAACGACGCGGAGGCGTGCGCGAAGATCCTCGATCGTCACGGGCGCGACATCGCCGCGCTCATCGTGGACCCGCTCATGGCCAACGCGGGTCTGCTCATGCCGCAGCTCGGATTCCTCGAGCGCCTCCGCGAGATCACCGATCGTCTCGGCATCGTGCTCATCTTCGACGAGGTCATCTCGTTCCGTGTGTCCGAGGGCGGCGCCCAGCAGCGCTTCGGCATCCGGCCCGACCTGACCACGCTGGGCAAGATCATTGGGGGCGGCCTCGCCGTGGGCGCTTTTGGCGGCCGCGCCGAGGTGATGAACGCCTACGATCCCCGCGGAGGCAAGGGGAAGATCAGCCACGGCGGCACCTTCAACGCGAATCCCGTGACCATGGCGGGCGGGGTGGCGACCATGAAGGAGCTGACGCCGGAGAGCTACGCACGGCTCGACGCGCTGGGTGACAAACTCCGCGGAGGGGTGGGGCACGCGCTGAACAAGAGAAAGCAGGAGGCGCAGGTGACGGGGCTCGGTTCGCTCTTCTGGATCCATTGGACGAAGAAGAAGCTGAGCGATCACCGCTCGACCCGCCCCACCGACGCCGAGCGGCCTCTGCGCACCTTCCTCGGTCTCATCAACGAGGGGATGCTCTTGACCCAGCGTGGACTCGGCTGCTGCTCGCTCGCCACGACCGACGCCGACGTCGACCGCTTCGTGGAGGCCTTCGCGCGCGTCGTGGAAAAGGACGTCCCCCCTACCAAATCGGAGTGACGGAAACGCTTCGGGCGTAGCGGGGGCGGCGGTCATACTGGAGGCCAAGGAGGAATTGGCCATGAGTAGACCGCATCGAATCACCGCCGCCATGACCGCGCTCGTGTTCGCCGCCGTGATCACGGGTTGCGCTTCGTCGGAGCCGCCGAAGTCCGGCGTCTACGTGTATCCCGCGCAGGGACAGACCGCGCAGCAGCAGGCGCAGGACACCGGCGCCTGCCAGATCTGGGCGCAGCAGCAATCCGGCTACGATCCCGCCGCCGACACCGCCAAGGGCGTGGGCGTCGGCGCCGCACTGGGCGCGCTCGGCGGCGCGGCGCTCGGAGCGGCGGTCGGCGCTGCCTCCGGTTCTGCGGGTACCGGCGCCGCCATCGGCGCGGCCGCGGGCGGCGTGGGCGGCGCGACCTATGGTGGCGTGAGCCAACACGGCAAAGGACAGGCGGGCTACGACCAGGCTTACAGCGCCTGCATGACCGCCAAGGGCTATACCACGGGCAAGTAGTCGCGTTCTCTCCGCGGCCGGCGCGCGGCTCACGTCGCGCGTCGGCCGCTTCGTCTCCTTCCTCTGCCGCACCTTCCCGTTGCAGCATGGAGAGCCATCTATTAGGATGATGGCGCTCCCATGACGGATACTCCGAGTTCACTCAAGCGCACGCCCCTGCATGCGGTTCACGTCTCTGCCGGGGCCAAGATGGTTCCCTTCGGCGGCTGGGACATGCCCATGCAGTACACCGGCATCATCGAGGAGCATCGCTGCGTGCGCTCCGCGGTGGGGCTCTTCGACATCAGCCACATGGGCGAGTTCGAGGTGCGAGGGGCGGGCGCGCTGGCCGCGGTGCAGGGGCTCACCACCAATGACGCCTCGGCCCTGGCCGTCGACCAGGTCCAGTATTCCGTGCTCTGCTATCCGAGCGGCGGCATCGTGGACGACCTCACGCTCTACCGCCTCGCCGACGATCACTACATGCTCGTGGTCAACGCCTCCAACATCGACAAGGACTGGGCGTGGGTGACCGACGGCGGCCGCGGCGGGGCCTGGACCAACGTGAGCGAGGCCACGGCCTTGCTCGCCGTGCAAGGGCCCAGAGCGGAAGGACTGCTGCAGCGACTGGCCGACCGTGACGTGATCACGGTGCCGTACTACCACTTCGTCAGGGGCAAGGTGGCGGGCATTCCCTGCCTCATCTCGCGCACGGGCTACACGGGCGAGGACGGCTTCGAGCTCTACGTGCCCGCGGAGCGCAGCGTCGCCCTCTGGAACGCCCTCATGGACGATGGGCGCCGCGACGGCATCCAGCCCATCGGGCTGGGGGCTCGCGACACGCTGCGGCTCGAGATGAAATTCGCGCTCTACGGCAACGACATCGACGAGACCACCAACCCGCTCGAGGCGGGCCTCGGCTGGGTGGTCAAGCCGGCCAAGGGCGACTTCATCGGCCGCGCCGCCATCGAGGCCGCGCGGGCGGCGGGGGTGAAGCGCAAGCTCGTGGGCATCGAGATGGCAGAGCGCGCGGTGGCGCGCCACGGCTACGACGTGGTCAAGGGCGGGCGCTCGGTGGGAGTCGTCACCTCGGGCTCCTTCTCGCCGAGCCTCGAGCGCTGCATCGGCATCGCCTACGTGGCGAGCGATCTCGCCGCCGTGGGCACCGAGGTCGAGGTCGACATCCGCGGCAAGGCCCAAGCCGCCCGCGTCGCCAAGACGCCGTTCGTTCCCTCACACGCCAAGAAAGCGTAGGCGATGGCCAAGAACCCGCAGACCGCTTTTGTGGGCTGCTAGGAGAGCACCATGGCAAACGTTCCCGCAGACCTCCGCTACACCAAGGAGCACGAGTGGGCCAAGCTCGAGGGAGACAAGGCGCGCATCGGCATCACCGCCTTCGCCCAGGAGCAACTGGGTGACGTGGTCTTCGTCGAGCTGCCCAAGATGGGCACGAAGGTCACGGCCATGAAGACCTTCGGCGTGGTCGAGTCGGTCAAGGCCGTCTCCGATCTCTATGCCCCGCTCTCCGGTGAGGTCGTGGAGATCAACGCCGAGCTGCCCAAGAAGCCCGAGGTGGTCAACGCCGATCCCTACGGACAGGGGTGGATGATCGTGGTCAAACTCGCCGATGCCAAGGAGTGGGACAGCCTCATGTCCGCGGCGGACTACGAAAAGCTCGTGGCCGCGGCCGGGCACTAGCGCATGCGGTACATCTCGAACACCGCAGCCCAGCAGCGTGAGATGCTCGCCACCATCGGGGCGGGCTCCATCGAGGATCTTCTCTCGCGCATCCCGACGAAGGCGCGGCTCTCCCATCCGCTCAACGTCTCCGCGGCCATGGCCGAGGCCGATCTCGTCCGCCATCTGCGCCGGCTGTCGTCGCGGAACGCCAACGCCGACGACTTCGCGTGCTTCCTCGGCGCGGGCTCCTACGATCACACCGTGCCCAGCCCGATCAACCACCTGATCTCGCGCGGGGAGTTTTTCACCGCCTACACGCCCTATCAACCCGAGGCGAGCCAGGGGACGCTCCGCTCCATCTTCGAGTACCAGACCATGATGGCCGAGCTCACGGGCATGGACGTGGCCAACGCCTCGCTCTACGACGGCGCCTCCTCCCTCGCCGAGGCGGTGCTCATGGCGCACGCGGTGACGGAGCGCAACACCACCGTGCTCTCCAAGGGCGTCAATCCGCTCTACCGCCAGGTGGTGGAGACCTACGTCGAGGGTCCCGGCCTCCGGCTTCGCTCCGCGGCGCTGGGCGATGGCGCCACCGATCTCGACGCGCTCCGCAAGGTGGTGAACGCGCAGACGGCGGCGGTGGTGATCCAGTACCCGAACTTTTTCGGCTGCCTGGAGGACGTGAAGGCGGTGGGCGAGATCGCCCACGCCGCGGGCGCCCTGCTCGTGGTCGCCGCCGATCCCGTGAACCTCGCCCTCCTCACGCCGCCCGGGGCGCTCGGCGCCGACATCGTGGTGGGCGAAGGGCAGGGCCTGGGCGTGCCCATGACCTTCGGCGGTCCCAACCTGGGCGTGTTCGCGGTCAAGCAGGAGCTGGTGCGGCGGATGCCCGGGCGCCTAGTCGGCGCCACCGTGGATCTCGACGGCCAGCGCGGCTTCGTCCTCACCCTCCAGACGCGCGAGCAGCACATCCGTCGCGAGAAGGCCACCTCGAACATCTGCACCAACGTGGCCCTCTGCGCGCTCATGGCCACCATTCACGTGGCCATCATGGGCAAGGTCGGCCTGCGCAAGGTGGGCGAGCTCTCCACCGCCAAGGCCCACTACGCGGCGGAGGCGTTCGCCAAAATCCCCGGGGTGAAGCTCAAGTTCAGCGCGCCCTTCTTCAAGGAGTTCGCCCTCGCGCTGCCGAAGTCGCCCGAGCGGGTGGTGAAGCGCCTGCTCAAGGACCGGATCCTTGCCGGGGTGCCCCTCAAGGCCTTCGATCGCGCTTATAAGGACTGCCTCCTCGTGGCGGTGACGGAAAAGCGCACGCGCGAGGAGAT
>DATGCY010000436.1:0-4604 GCA_035311385.1 Candidatus Methylomirabilota bacterium | reverse complement strand
GAGAAGGCGGAGGTGCTGGACCAGGCGGGCCTCGACCGCGCGCTGACCCGCATCGGCCACGAGATCGTGGAGCAGGCGGGGGGCGCCGATCTGGCCCTCGTGGGCATCAAGACGCGTGGGGAGACGCTGGCCGCGCGCATCGCGCAGAAGATCGCGGGCATCGAAGGCAAGCGACCGGCCGTGGGCGCGCTTGACATCACGCTCTACCGGGACGACTTGGGCAGCCGCGTCGAGCAACCGCAGGTCCGGAGCACGGAGATCCCCTTCTCCCTCAAGGGCATCACCGTCATCCTCGTAGACGACGTGCTCTTCACGGGGCGGACCATCCGGGCCGCCATGGATGCCCTCATGGATCTCGGACGGCCCCGCGTGATCCGTCTCGCCGTGCTCATCGATCGCGGACATCGCGAATTGCCCATCCGCCCCGACTATGTCGGGAAGAACCTGCCCACCAGCCGCAAGGAGACCGTGGCCGTGATGCTCGCCGAGCACGACGGCCAGGACCGCGTCATCATCCAAGAGCCCGAGGAGGGTGAGGCCCCCGTGGACGGAACCTCGCCCAGGAAGCGTGAGGCAACCACGACACCGCCGAGGCGCAAGAAAGGACGGGAGTAGACCATGGCGTGGACGCGGAAGGACCTCGTCAGCATGCAGGACACCGAGGCCACCGAGATCGGCGAGGTGCTCGACACCGCCGAGTCGATGAAAGAGATCGCCACCCGCGAGATCAAGAAGGTGCCCACCCTGCGCGGCAAGACCGTGGTCAATCTCTTCTACGAAGCCTCCACGCGCACCCGCACCTCCTTCGAGATCGCGGGCAAGTGGCTCTCCGCCGACGTGATCAACTTCTCCGCCTCCGGCTCCAGCGCCGAGAAGGGGGAGAGCTTCCTCGACACCGCGCGGAACATCGAAGCCATGAGCCCCGACGTGGTGGTGGTACGCCACAAGGCGGCGGGTGGACCCGCCCTCCTCGCCCGGCACCTTCGGTGCTCCGTCATCAACGCGGGCGACGGCGCCCACGAGCACCCGACCCAGGCCCTCCTCGATCTCCTCACCATCCGGGAGAAGAAGGGACACCTGGAAGGGCTCAACGTCACCATCGTGGGCGACATCACGCACAGCCGTGTCGCCCGCTCCAACATCTACGCCATGCGCCGGATGGGCATGACGGTCACGGTGGCGGGGCCTCCTACCTTGATCCCGCCCGCTTGCCAGGAGCTAGGGGTCAAGGTGAGCCACCGCCTCGAGGAATCCATCGCCCATGCCGACGTGATCATGATGCTGCGCCTGCAGCACGAGCGCATGACAGGAGGCTTCATTCCCTCCCTCCGCGAGTACTCGCGCGTGTGGGGGCTGGGCCTTGATCGCCTCCAGCATTGCCGGCCCGACGTGCTCATCATGCATCCCGGCCCCGTGAACCGCGGCATCGAGATCTCGCCCGAGGTCGCGGACAGCCAGTACTCCGTCATCCTCGACCAGGTCACCAACGGCGTGGCCGTGCGCATGGCCGTGCTCTATCTCCTCGCGGGAGGCAAGGCGGCATGAGCCTGCTCATCAAGGACGGCCGCGTCGTCGATCCCGCCAACGGCCTGGACGGCGTGGCCGACGTGCTCGTGACCGACGGCCGGATCGCCAAGGTGGGCCGCGGGCTCAAGGCGCCCGAGGGCACCCACGTGGTGACGGCCACGGACCAGGTCGTGTGCCCGGGCCTGATCGACATCCACGTGCACCTGCGCGAGCCCGGCTTCGAGTACAAGGAGACGATCGCCACCGGCACCCGCGCCGCGGCCGCGGGCGGCTTCACCGCCGTCGTCTGCATGGCCAACACCCTGCCCGTCAACGACAACCGCTCCGTCACGGACTACATCCTCGCCAAGGCTCGCGTGGAGGGCGTGGTGCGCGTGTATCCGGTCGGCGCGGTGACGCGCGGGCTCAAGGGCAAGGAGCTGGCGGAGATGGCCGAGCTCGCCGAGGCGGGGTGCGTCGCCTTCTCCGACGACGGCCAGTGCGTCATGAACGCTGAGATCTATCGGCGCGCCATGGAGTACGCCCTGCCCTTTGGCACCCCCATCATCAGCCACGCCGAAGACGAGCACCTCGCCCACCGCGGTACGATGCACGAGGGCTTCGTGTCCACCGAGTTGGGGCTGCTCGGTCAGCCCGCGGCAGCCGAGGACGTGATGGTGGCGCGCGACATCCTTCTCGCCGAGCTCACGGGCGCGCATGTACACATCGCCCACCTCTCTACGGCCGGCGCGGTGCGCCTGGTGCGAGAGGCCAAGGCGCGCGGGATCCGCGTCACCGCGGAGGTGACTCCACACCATCTCGTGCTCACCGACGACGCCGTGCGGGAATACGACCCCAACACCAAGATGGCTCCCCCGCTCCGAACCAAGCGCGACGTGGAGGCGGTGCGCGAGGGCCTCCTGGACGGCACCATCGACTGCATCGCCACGGACCACGCCCCGCACGCGCTCTCCGAGAAGGAAGGCGAGTTCAGCGAGTGCGCTAACGGGGTAATCGGCCTGGAGACGGCCGTTCCCGTCCTCCTCGATCGCCTCGTGCGGACTCGGGTCATGGATCTCTCCACGCTGGTGGCCCGCCTCTCCTCGGGTCCCGCGCGCCTCCTCAACCTCCCGGGGGGCAGCCTCGCCCCGGGGGCCCCCGGCGACATCACCGTGCTCGATCTCGAGCGCCCGTGGACGGTCGAGCCCTCGCGCTTCCGCTCGCGCGCCCGCAACACGCCGTTCGGCGGATGGACGGGAACGGGCGCGGTCACCCTCACCGTGGTGGGGGGGCAGGTGGTGACGGCATGACGGCGGCGATCCTCGCCCTCGCCGACGGCCGCGTGTTCGTGGGTCGCGCGTGTGGCACCCTCGGTGAGGCGCACGGCGAGGTGGTCTTCAACACCTCCATGACCGGCTACCAGGAGATCCTCACCGATCCTTCCTATCGCGGCCAGCTCGTCTGCATGACCTATCCGCTGATCGGCAACTACGGCATCAACCCCGAGGACATGGAGTCGCGGCGGCCGTGGGTCAACGGCTTCATCGTCAAGGAGGCGTGCGCCTATCCCTCGAACTGGCGGGGACGGATGTCCCTCGAGACGTACATGCGCGAGCACGGCATCGTGGGGATTCAGGGCATCGACACGCGCGCGCTGACACGGCACCTCCGCGACCACGGCGCGCAGGAGGGCATCATCTCCACCGTGGAAACGAATGCCATCCATCTCGTGGAAAGGGCGAGGGTCCTCCCTGGGCTGATCGGGCGCGACCTGGTGCGCGAGGTGAGCATCGATCGCGCCCATGGCTGGAGCGAGGGCGAGTGGCAGCTCGCGCGCGGCTATACGACGCCGCCCGCTCCGCGATTCAAGGTGATCGCCTTCGACTCCGGGATCAAGCGCAACATCATGCGCCAGCTCGCCTCCCTCGGCTGCGAGATCGAGGTGGTGCCCGCGGAAACCCCGGCCGCCGCCGTGCTCGAACGCAAGCCGCATGGCATCTTCCTCTCCAATGGCCCCGGCGATCCCGAGGCCGTGCCCTATCTCGTAGAATCGGTGCGCGGGCTCATCGGCAAGGCGCCGATTTTCGGCATCTGCCTGGGCAACCAGATCCTGGGCCTGGCCTTCGGCGGGGAGACGTACAAACTCAAGTTCGGGCATCACGGGGCGAATCATCCCGTGAAGGATCTCGCCACCGGGCGAGTGGAGATCACCTCTCAGAACCACGGGTTCTCCGTCGACCCCGCCTCCGTCGAGAAGGCAGGCCTGGTGGAGACGCACGTCAACCTCAACGACGACACGTCCGAGGGCATGCGGCACCGCGAGCTGCCCGTCTTCTCGGTGCAGTACCACCCCGAGGCCTCGCCCGGGCCTCACGACTCGCACTACCTGTTCCAGCGGTTCGTCTCACTCATGGAAGGCAAGGAGGGAGGCTGATTCAATGCCGAAATACCTGATCTCGTACCGAAAGACCGAGGAGACCGGCCAGAAGCCGGAGTGGGCCGCCTTCACGTGCGAGAGCGAGCTGTCGCTCGAGGCCCACGCCGTCAAGGAGCGTGTGGAGAAGCGCATGAGCGTGCTGGGGGAGAAGCTCTGGGGCAACGGCGAGGCGGTGTGGCTTGGCACGGGGCGCATCGACGACGTGCTCTACAAGCGGGAGGAGGCGATTCCCGAGACCTCCATCGTGTACGGCCAGATCGAATGATTTTCGAGCCGAGACGCTGCCGAGTTGCCGTAGGCACGAGAGCGGCGAGGCGAGAGCTGAATTGAAAGAGAGGCGACGTGCCCAGGCGAACTGATCTCACGAAGATCCTCCTGATCGGCTCCGGGCCCATCGTCATCGGCCAGGCCTGCGAGTTCGACTACTCGGGGACCCAAGCGGCCAAGGCGCTTCGCGAGGAGGGCTTCGAGGTCGTCCTCGTCAACTCGAATCCGGCGACCATCATGACGGACCCCGAGATGGCTGACCGGACCTACGTGGAGCCGCTCACGCCGGAGTTCGTGGCCAAGGTCATCGAGCGCGAGCGTCCCGACGCCATGCTGCCCACGGTGGGGGGGCAGACCGGGCTCAACCTCGCGGTGGCGCTCGCCGAGGACGGCA
>DATGCY010000435.1:0-4410 GCA_035311385.1 Candidatus Methylomirabilota bacterium | reverse complement strand
GGGGCCCACGAGGAGGAGGGGGCATGGGGATCAAAAATTCGCTGGGTTCGGCCATCGTTGCCACCGGTCTCTCGGTGTTGTTGTTCGCGTGGGTCGTGACTCGGCCCGAGGCCCAGCCAGCTCCACCCTCCGTGCAGATCGATGCCGACGATATCGGTGGTGTCGTCAGGGGCAAGAACGGGCCGGAAGCTGGCGTGTGGGTGATCGCGCAGACGACCGAGCTCGGCACTCGGTTTGCCAAGATGGTCGTGACGGATGATCGGGGGCGCTACGTGATCCCGGATCTTCCCCCCGCCACCTATGAGGTATGGGTACGAGGGTATGGGCTCGTGGACTCGCCCAAGGTGAAGAGCGGGCGAGGTCAGATCGTGAATCTCACGGCGGTACCCGCCCCGACCGCGAAGGAAGCGGCGGAATACTATCCCGCCATCTACTGGTTGTCGATGCTGAAGATCCCGGACCGAAGCCTGTTTCCGGGCACGGGCCTCAGCGGTAACGGCATGCCGGAGACCTACAAGACCCAAGAGCAGTGGCTCAATGCCGTGCAGCTCAACGGCTGCGGCAACTGCCACCAGCTCGGCGACAAGGCGACCCGCGAGATTCCGGCGGCTCTGGGCACCTTCGACAAGTCGATCGACGCGTGGCAGCGGAGGCTCTTGTCTGGACCCGCGGCCACGAGCATGGCGCAGTTCATCGCGCTCATGAACACGGCCGACGGCGGCCACATCCGTCGGCTCGCCGAGTGGACGGATCGGATCAAGGCGGGCGAGATCCCGGCCTCCGTGCCGCCGCGGCCGCATGGTGTGGAGCGGAATCTCGTCGTCACGGTGTACGACTGGCTATCGCCTAAGTACTACCTCCACGATCTGACGACCACCGATCGGCGCAAGCCTACCGTCAATCCCTATGGGCTGATCTACGGCTCCGCCGAGCTCTCCACGGATGACGAGCCAGTCTTCGATCCGGTCAAGATCACCAAGAGCGTGCTCAAGGTGCCCGTCCGCGATGCGGATGCGCCGAGCTCGGCGCTGGCCAACAAGGTGGGCGCTCCATCGCCGTACTTCGGGACGGAGCAGGTGTGGGACTCCCGAGTCAATGCCCACAACCCAATGATGGACCAGGAGGGGCGCGTCTATTACACGGCCCAGAGCCGCTCGCCCAAGCATCCGCCGGCATACTGCGCGGCAGCGTCGAACCATCCCTCCGCGAAGGTCTATCCGCTCACCCGAACCCCGGACGGCTTCGTGCAGAACTCACGGCAGGTCACCGTGTACGATCCCCGGACCAAGCAGTTCACGTTCATCGACACCTGCTTCGGTACCCATCACCTCAATTTCGGCGAGGACGCCAACCACACCCTCTGGCTCAGCAACAATCTTCAAAACGAGCTGGCCCTACTCGGCTGGGTGAACACGAAGATGTTCTGGGAGACGGGCGACGCGGGGAAGTCACAGGGATGGACACCCCTGATCGTCGATACCAACGGCAACGGCAAGCGGGACGCCTGGGTCGAGCCCGGTCAACCCGAGGACCCGGCCAAGGACAAGCGGCTCGGCCTCGGCCTCTACGGGATCGCGCCCAGTCCGGCCGACGGCTCGATCTGGGGATCGAACATCAGCCACCCGGGCTGGCTCATCCGCGTCGAGCTCGGCCAGAACCCGAGCGAGACGGCGCTGGCGGAAGTGTACAAGGTCCCGGCACCCGGCTTCGGCATGCGCGGCTTCGACATCGATCGGAAGGGCGTGGCGTGGGTGACGTTGGCGAGCGGCCACATAGCGAGCTTCGATCGCAAGAAGTGCAAGGGCCCCCTCAACGGACCGGGCGCCGATGACGGCAACCGCTGCCCGGAGGGCTGGACCTTCTATCCGCTTCCCGGCCCCTCCTTTGCGGGGCGGGACGGCGCGGCCGAGGGACCGTACTACACGTGGGTGGATCAGCACGACACGCTGGGGCTCGGGGCGGACACCCCGATCGGGACGGGCAACCATTCCGATACGCTCTACGCGCTCACCTACGGAAAAGTCGTCCAGCTCCGCGTCCCGTATCCGATGGGCTTCTTCGCCAAGGGCGTGGACGGCCGCATCGACGATCCGCAGGCCGGCTGGAAGGGGCGCGGTCTCTGGGTGACGTCGGGGAACCGCACCCCCATGCACATCGAAGGAGTGGACGCGTCGAGTCCGGGCGCGCCCGGGAAGACGCTGTCGAGCCCGCTCGTCGTGCACTTTCAGCTGCGCACGAGCCCGCTCGACCATTGAGGGGGGTGGATCATGTCCCCGCGGCCGTTCGGCCACTGGGGCGCTCGCCACGATCGCTCCATCGCTGCTGGCGCGAGTGGATCAGATAGTGACTCACCCCAGCGAGTCGCAGAAATCACGTCGCTCTATTTGCCCTTCGGGACGGCGCCGCCTCCGACCGCCGATCCTATCGAGGATTCCGGCCCGCTGCGATTCAGCGCCGCGTCGAGCATCGTGAAGTTCACACCGATGTCCGTCCCGTCGCTCGCCGCCAGATGGCCGCTCGACCCACCGGCGAGCGCGCAGTGGTGGTAATCGCCGCCGCTGCCGTAGCCGGTGATCGCATAACAGCTCGCCTGGTTGACGAAGCCGACCGCGCCGGGGCTGGACTTGATCTGGTCTCTCGTGCTCGGTTTCCACCCATTGCAAGAGGTGGGGTTGCCGTTGCACTGGCGGGTGTTGTCGATCACGATGTTGTGGGTCGTGTCGAGGCCCGGATAGGCATTCCTGGGATTGAAGAAATACCCGCCGCTATGGACGATGTTGTCTCGGAAGACGATTCCAGTCGAATCGCAGATCCCCGCTCCGCACATCCCTTTCATGATGCTGTTCGCAGCGAACAGCACGGTGTTGTGGCTGATGACGTGCCCGAGCGCCTTCTGCGTGTTGTACATGAACGAGTCCCGGGCGTGGACCCCCGCCCCGGACAGGAACAGGTTGTTCGTGGTGACGATACCCGTTGCCGCGTTGTCGGCGTCGATCGGGCACCCGGAGTTGTACGCGCCGGGGAAGATCGCCCCTCCCCCGTAGAAGATGTTGCTCCGGAAGGTGTTGTTCTTCGTCTCGGCCCATGGGTTTGTCGCATTTTGGTTCGTGGCGAACGAGTTGTTCAGCGCGCAGAAGTTGCCTTTCTTGGAGTCGTACGGCCCGGTGACGATGTTGCCCTCGAACAGAACGTTGCTGCCTTCCTTCATTTCCCAGAAGGTCTTGCTCTGGGAGACGCCATCCCAGGACTGACGCTTGTTGAGCGTGTTGTGGGTGACGGTGAAGCCCTGGAGCCTCGCTGAAGTCCGCCAGCCCACTTGGCCCGGCGAGTCCGGATTCTCGGTCCCGGTGGGGCAATTCTTCCCTACCCAATTACACAGCCAATGCCAGGTGACCGTGCTGCCGTTGATCGTGTCGACCTTCGCGGCGCCGTAGTGGTTCCGTCCGCCCGTGTTGTTGTAGCAGTCCCCCTGGTCGGTGTTCGAGAGTGGCGTGGTGAAGTAGAAGCGCAGGACCGAGCCGACCTGCAGTCCAGTCACGTTCGAGAACACTGCCGACGTGTTGGTGACGCGAGAGATCGTCGCGGTGTTGGTGGGGCCCGACCCGCCCCCGCCCGTGAAGAGGTTCGCGTACCACGCACCGATGTAGTTGTTGGAGATCGTGAACGGGCCCGGGCCGCCGACAATTGCGATGGCGGTGGACTGCGCGACATCGTGCCCGCCTTGGTCGTTGACGCGCGTCTCGTAGCAGCAGAAGCCGTCGACCGTCGAATTGATGAGCGACATGTTGGCGCCATCGAGCCGGAGCCCGAAACCGACGCTCATCTGCCCGGTCGCCGAGGGGGGCGTGCCTCGCTCTTCCTCGTAGGGCCGAATGATGACCCGGTCGTAGACGATGTCATGCGCCGTTCCGGATTGATCGTCGTTGAAGCTGACCAGCGTGCCGACGAACGAGACCGGCGGTTGTGACATGTCGCGGGAGGTGAACAGCACGCCGATCCACTTGATCCACCCGGCACCATTCGCGTAGTCGATCGCCGGCGCCTGGTTCATCGTGCGGAGTACTGCCATCGACGACAGGTTAGCGTACGTCACCCGTGTCCCAGCCGGAAGGCTAGCGGTCGCCGAGGACTGGATCGTGACGTACTGGTTTGTCCCGCAGCTCTTGTTGGGGAGGATGACGACGGGATTTCCCGACGTGCCTGTCGCGTTGCGGTGCTCGACTGCAGTCGGGATGACGATCGTATCCCCGCACGATGCGGCGTTCACCGTGTTCTGGAGGTTCGCGCCGTTGGTGACCGGGTCTCCGGTGTCCGTGCACGTATAGACGGACCCGCTCTTGAGACACCCTGACGCCTCCGTCCGCGGCTGAAGCGTCGACATCGCCCAAAGAAGCATGACACCGACAAGAA
>DATGCY010000434.1:0-5582 GCA_035311385.1 Candidatus Methylomirabilota bacterium | reverse complement strand
GGCGCCCTCCCGATCCTCGGGATGCACCTTGAGCCACGCGTCGACGAACGGACCGATGAGCCACGCCCACACGGTGCCCTGATGATACGCCGCGTCGCGCGTCCGGAGATCACCATGATAAGTCGGCTTGAAGTCGGGGTGATCGGGGGAGAGCGAGCGCAGACCCACCGGGGTCAAAAGCTTGGCCCGCGCGGTGTCGACCACGGACGCCCATCGTGATTGGTCGAGCACGGGATGGGTGAGGGAGATGGCGAGGAGCTGGTTCGGGCGGCACGCTGGGTCGTCCTTGCCCGCGAGGTCGGGGCTCTCCACGACGTCGTAGAGACAGTCCCCCTCAGGATTCCAGAAGCGCTCATTGAAGGCGTGTTGGCAACGCGAGGCGTGCGCGGCAAGCGCGTGTGCCGCGTCCTCGTCACCCGCTCCGCGGGTCCAGCCCTCGAGGAGACGGAGCGCGTTGTACCACAAGGCGTTGATCTCCACGGCCTTCCCGCGCCGCGGCGTCACCACCCAGCCGTCGCACTTGGCGTCCATCCAGGTGAGCTGATAGCCCTCCGCCCCTTGGATGAGGAGGCCGTCCTTGGGATCGACGTGGATGCCAAAGCGCGTGCCCGCGAGGTGACACTGCACGATTTCCGTGAGCTTCGGCATGAGGGCGGCCAGAGTCTCCCGGTCGCCCGTGGCGTCGAGATAGCGGTCGACGGCGTGGAAGAACCAGAGCGAGGCATCCGCGGTGTGGTACAAGCCCTCATTGCTGCCGTCGGGGAACAAATTGGGGATGAGCCCGTCGTGGACGTACTGGCCAAAGGTGTGGAGGATATAGCCCGCCTCTACGTGCCGGCCGGTGACGCACGTGAGCCCGTCCAGGCTGATCATGGTGTCGCGGCCCCAGTCGGTGAACCAGTAATAGCCCGCGATGATCGACCGGACATCGCCGCCCGCCGCTCGCGCCCGCGCTGCGTCTTCGCGACGGCTCGTCGGGGTGATGACGAACTGATCGGCGGCGAGAGCGAGCTCGGCGCCCACCCCCGACCGCGCAGCAGGCGCTGCCTCTGCGAGCAGTCGATTGCGCCGCTCGTGTTCGGCGGCGGCGGCAGCTTCCGGCCCCAAGGCGCCGATGGTGTCCCATCCCTCTGTGGAGGCAACCAGGGTGGGCGGCGTTTCCGCGCTCAGGTCCACGCTGAAGTAGCCGGGACTCCACAGCTCGCCCACATCGGCGTAGCCGCGTTGCGCCTCGGCCCGATAGTGCACGTTCTTGAGACGGGCGCTGTCCAAGGTGAAGGTGGCGCGATGGCCATAGATCTTGAGCCGCAGCGGCGGATAGTCGCTGGCCGTGGCCACCTCGAGCCGGTCCTCGACACCGGTGATCGCGTACGGTTCAGCAATATCTCCATGCACCGAGCCTTCGAGTGGGCGGACATGGAGGGCCGGCCGGAGCTTGAGCCGAACCGTTTCCCCCGCGAGCAGCCGATAGGTCACGTGCACGGTGTTCTGCCGATGAAGCATCCGCACGCGCTTCTCCATCGTCGCGTTGCCGATGGCGTAGCGCCAGACGGGAAGCCCTGCCTCGAGTCGGAACTCCACCAAATGGCGGACGCCGGGCCATTCGAGACCGCCCCCCGCTTGCTCCTGCCCGCCGATCTCGAAGCGTGTGCCGTCGGAAAGGCGGAGCCACTCCGAGAGATGATTGAGCATCAGGGTGCGGCCGAGCGGAGTGGGAAGCGCGGCCACGAGGAGCCCATGGTAGCGGCGGGTCGGGATGCCGGCCAGCGTCCCCGCGGCGAATCCGCCCAGGCCGTTGGTGACGAGCCACTCCCGCCCGAGCAGGGACGCTGGGTCCCGTGCTCCCTCGTCAGCGAAGGAGATCGAACGGACGATGTCACTCACGGATGTTCTTCCGGCTGCCCCAGCGCTTCGCGACGAACCTCGGCCTCCTCGCTCTCGCCGTCTCCATTCGCGGGATCGTCCACCCCGGCCGCAGGCTGAGGCTCCAGGAGCACCGCGGCCTGTGCGGGGAGGCGCCAGTTCTGCCGGGTCTCCACGGGGGCGACTCCCGCGCCCCCGTAGCGCACATCCTCGCTCGACCAGGCGATGCGCCACAGCATGTCGGCCGGCGGAGCGAGCAGCGGCTGCGGGGCGGGATCGAGCGCGAGATCGGCTCCCAGATTGACGAGCAGGAGTCGATCATCATCCTCGTTGCCGAAGAAGCGCAACACGAACGCCTCGCCGCCGAGCACGGCGCCATCGAGCCCCCGCGGCCGCTGCGCGCTGAGCACGGGGTCCTCCTGGCGCCGGCACAGCAGGTCGCCGTGCATCAGATAGATCTCAGGATGGTGCTCGCGTTCCATGAAATCGAGGGTGCAGCGCTCGAAGGTCTCCACCGCCGTGGGGTCGGGCAGCGCGGCCATCATCTCGGGCGTGGCGATGCTCCGGAACTGTGCGAGGAATGCCGTGCGTCCCTCGCGTACCATCCGCCCCAGCTCTCCTCTGTGATCGGCGAAGTAGTGAAAGGGCGCGGAGGAAGCGAACTCCTGCCCCTGGAAGAGCATGGGGGTGGCGGGAGCGAGAAGCAGATAGGCGGTGAGGGCACGATAGCGCCCCGGGCTCGTGAGCTGGTGGAGACGACGCCCATGGGCGGAGTTGGCGACCTGGTCGTGGTTCTCGAGAAAGCTCACGAACCTCTCCGGCGGCAGGTCGAGAGCGGGAGTACCGCGGCGCCGGCGCTGCCACTTGTAGCGCTGACCCTGGTAGAGATAGCCCCACTTCGCCGCCGAGACGAACTCCTGGGGCGTGCCGCCGTAGTCGGTGTAGTAGCCCTCGGTCTTACCCGTGAGCGCCACCACCATGCTGTGATGGAGATCGTCGTTCCACAGCGCGTCGAGGCCATAGCCCCCACGGTCCGCGGGCCGGACCAGCCGCGTCTGCTGCGGCTCGTTCTCGGCCACGAGAATGGTGGCGCGCCCCCGCGCCGCCATGCGCACCTCGCGGGCGATCGCCGCCAGGATATGATCGGGCGACTCGTCGAAGATGCTCTGGGTGGCATCCAAACGAAGGCCGTCGAAGTGATACTCCTCGATCCACGCGCGCGCGTTGGCGAGAAAGAACTCGCGCACCGGCCCCGACTCCGGCCCGTCGAAGTTCAGGGCCTCGCCCCAGTCCGTGTGGTAGCGATCGGTGAAGTAGGCCGGTGAGAACTGAGCGAGATAGTTGCCCTCGGGGCCGAGGTGGTTGTAGACGACGTCGAGGATCACGGAGAGGCCATGACGGTGCGCCTCATCCACGAAGCGGCGAACGTCATCAGGCGCGCCGTAGAGATGGCTCGGCGCGAAGAGATCGACACCGTCGTAGCCCCATCCGAACTGGCCCGCAAAGTCGGCGATGGGCATGATCTCGAGGCACGTGACGCCGAGGCGTGCCAGCTCGGGCAGCTCGCGCATGGCCGAGGCCCAGTTTCGCTCGGGCGTGAAGGTGCCGAGGTGCATCTCGTAGATCACCTGGCCGCGGATCGCCGCGCCGGGCCAGCCCGCCTCGCTCCAAGCGAACGCGGCCGGATCGACCACGCGAGATGGGCCGGAAGGGCCCTCCGGCTGGAAGCGGGACGCCGGGTCGGGATAGAGTGCCTCGTCCGTGTCGAGCTGAAATCGATAGAGCGTGCCCGCGCCGGCAGCCTCCGCGAGGCCTGAGTAGTAGCCATTGCCCTCGGCGGTGAGCTCCAGCTCGCGAGATGTCCCATCGATGTTCAGCGCGACCCGCACCTGCTTGCGCTGCGGAGCCCAGACACGGAAATGCACGCCGCCCTCGGGCTGGCATTCCGCGCCAATGGGAAGCCTCCGTCGGAGGGAGGCGCCGCCCGATGCGGGGGCGCGGCTCGAGCCTCCCTCTGAAAGGGTTCGAGCTTCGCTCAGCGGAGTGCTGCTCATGACACCCTCTACAAGCTGCGGCCGGACCGAGACCGACGGCCCGCCGGCTTTGGTGCCGAACCATTCGGCGGCGTGCGTGGGGTGTCGAGGAGCATTTGCTCCGCACGCTCCCAGTCGATCTCGGGCGATCCCATGGGTGCCCCGCGCTCCATCCAGAGCCGATACGCGAGCTCGGCTATTTCGGCGTGCGTGGGCGGGGCATCGGACGGGCTCCCGACCGCGCGCGAAAGAGAGGGCCGCCGCTTCCGAGGGTCGAGAGGGAACATTGAGCTGGCTTCCGAGGATGGCTTGTTCGGGGTCATGACGTCGGAAGAATTAGCAAGACTTGTTCCGGCGAAGCTCGCTACCGCAACGGTACGTCCGCCATGCGCTCATCGCGAGGGAATGCGGAGGCCTGGTGACGAGCGCGACGAAATTACCGGGTCTCCATTACCGACAAACACTCAGGGAGCGTCATCGGGAGCTCGGACCGGGCCGTTCGCCCTTTGCGCCGAGCGTCCCGACGATTGTCGCGTGCCTACCCGCTGCTCAGCTGCTCATATGAGCAGCGACGACCAGCTCACCCGGAGAGGGTCACGGCTCCCGTGCGGAGATCGTAGACGGCGCCCACCACCTTCGCCTGACCGCTCGAGACGGCAGGCCGCACGATGGGGTCGAGGTTGTTGAGCGTTTCCACGCCGAGCAGGACGTTGGCGCTGATGGCATTGGCCAGTCGGTCGCCCGGCATGTCCTTCGCCTTGATGACGGCGGGCCGGATCCGATTGACGAGCTCGGCGATGGCGCCCGGAAGCGGATCGCCGTCGTCCACATGCTTGATGGCGGCCTTCACGGCGCCGCACGAACTGTGACCGAGCACCATGATGAGCCTCACGCCCAGCTCGGCCACGGCATACTCGATGCTGCCCTTCACGAAGACACCGCCGCCTCCCACGACGTTGCCCGCCACCCGGACGACGAAGAGATCGCCCACGCCCTGATCGAAGAGCAGCTCGGGGGGCACGCGCGAGTCCGCGCACCCCATGATCACGGCTACCGGTCGCTGGCCCTCGGCGAGGGCCCGGAAGTCGGCGGGAGCGCGGCGGGGATTCTTGGTCGTGCCATGCACAAAACGTTGATTGCCCTTGAGCAGCCGCTGGAGGGCTTCATCCGCGGCGGGACTACTCGGAGCGGGGGAAGCGGCGATGGCCCGAGAACCACGCGCCACGATCAACCCAGAGCCGAGAGCCGCCGCGCCCAGCCACTGCCGGCGGGAAAGCGAGGGCTCGATCACCGCGCACCGAGGGCGCGAGCAGCGCGTGCGTACTGTGTGGGAGAGACCCACAGCAGCGCGCCGTAGCGACCCTTGCCGGAGCAGACGGCGTCGATGGCGATCACGTTGATGCGCCTCTCCGCGAGCTTGCCCAGGAGCTTGGCGCCCGCGCCCACGCGATCGTCACCACTCACCAGGAAGGCGCGCTTCGACCTGCCGATCTTCCACTTGGCCTTCTTGGCAACCTTGCGAAAGGCCGCGGGCTTCGCGGGGATGAAGTCCATCTGTGCCCCGCCGCCCTGCGGGAAGCCGGAAAAGGCAATGAGATTGACGCCGGCCTTGTGGAGCACGTCGAGGGCACGCGCGCCCTGGCCGGCCCGATTCGGCACCATCATCTTGAAGTACTCCACCCGCTT
>DATGCY010000433.1:0-4175 GCA_035311385.1 Candidatus Methylomirabilota bacterium | reverse complement strand
CTGCACTACTTCGCGCGATGAGCGCCCCACCCCGCGTCGCCTTCCTCACCCACGGCGGGCCGGCCATCGGCCTCGGTCACGTCGTGCGGTGCCTGTCGCTCGCGCGAGCGCTCGCCGCCGCCGGCGCGTCCGTCGGGTTCTTCGCGGGGCGCGACGCCCGGGTGGCGACGATGATCGACGCCGGGGGCTTCGACGTCATGGAGGGCAACTGGGAGGAGAGCCTGACGGCCACGCGTGAGCTCGTGGCCGCGCACCGTCCCGGGATGCTCGTGGTGGATTCCTACGCGCTCACCGGCGCGATGCTCGACACGCTCCGCCCGCTGGTGGGTCGACTCGTCGCCATCGACGACATCGCCGACCGGCCCCTGCCGGCTCACACGGTGATCAACGGCGCCGCGGGCGCCGGGAATCTCGACTATCGCGGCGGTCTCCCCGGCACAGAGTATCTGCTGGGGCCACGTTATGCGCTCCTCGACCCTGCCTACGCCGAGGAGCCGGCGCGGCACCCTCGACCCTCCGTGGAACGGGTCCTCGTCACGCTCGGCGGCGGCTCTCACCCGGCGACGCTGGGCACGGTCTGCCGGGCGGTCCTGACGCTGGATGGCGTCGCCGTCGACGTGGTGGCAGGTCCCCTCACGGAGCCCGGCGAGGCGGACGAGATTGCGGACGCCCGTGTCGTCGTCCATCGCGGTGTCTCACCGCTGCGGCCGCTCATGCTGGCCGCCGACGTGGCCGTTTCCGGCGCCGGCATGACGCTCCTCGAGCTGGCGGCGACGGCTACGCCCACCGTGTACCTCATGCTGGCGCCCAACGAGTCGAACTCTTCGGTCTTCGAGCGTGCCGGCGCGGCCCTCGCGGCGGGCTCGTCCCACGCGCCCGATCTTGGCGCGACCGTTGCGCTTCAGTTGAAGCGGCTCGCCGGAGACGCGGCTCTGCGCGAGTCGCTCGGGAGCCGGGCGCGGCGTCTCGTCGACGGCCGGGGCGCCCAGCGGGTGGCCCGCGCCCTCCTCGCCGAGAGGGAACGTTGATGCGCTTCCTCGTGGTCGGCGCCGGCTCGATCGGCACGCGCCATGCCCGTAACCTCCTCGCCCTCGGTCACGAGGTAGCGGGGTGGGACGCGAGCCCGCACCGGATCGAGCGGGCGCGGGCGGAGATACCCGGCTTCGTCGGGACCGCGGGGCTCGAGGCGGGCCTGGCCTGTCGGCCCGACGGTGTGCTTGTGTGCACACCGCCCGCGACGCACGTGGCCATCGCGAGACAGGCGGTCGAGGCCGGCTGTCACGTGTTCGTGGAGAAGCCGATGGCGCACACCTCAGTCGAGGTCCCGGCGCTCCTCGACGCCGCCAAGCGTGCCAGCCGGATCCTCGCCGTCGGGCTCAACCTGCGCTTTCTCCCGAGTCTCCGTCGCGTGAGGACGCTGCTGGAGGGGGAGCGCATCGGACGCGTCTACTCGGCGCGCGCCAGCTTCGGCTTCTACCTGCCGTGGTGGCGCGCTGGGCGGGATTATAGGGACACCTACTCGGTGAACGCGGCACTGGGAGGAGGCGTCCTCCTCGACCTCGTTCACGAGCTCGACTATCTGGGATGGCTTCTCGGCGAGGCGGTGGAGCTCTGCTGTGCCACCGGTCACGTGAGCGCGCTGGCCGGCGATACGGAGGACCTCGCCGAGCTGACCGTGCGCTTCGCCTCTGGCGCGATCGTCCAGGTTCATCTCGACTATCTGCGCTGCGCCTACCGTCGCGACCTCGAGATCGTCGGGGCGGGGGGCGTGATCACGTGGGACTATACCTCGCGTGCCGTGCAGGTGCTGGGCCCAGAGCCCGACCGCGTCGAGCGGCTCGACGGCGCTTCGGATGCCCCGAACGAGGCCATGTACGTGGAGGAGATGCGCCACTTCATCCGCTGCCTCGAAGGCTGCGAGGAGCCCGTGGTCGACGGCTGGGATGCCCTTCGCTCCCTGCGGATGGTCGAGGCCGCGAAGATCGCCGCCGCCGAGCGGCGCTGGGTGAGCCTCTGATGGCCGAGCGGGCCATCGTCGTCGTCCAGGTCCGTCTCGGCTCGACGCGCCTGCCCCGCAAGGCCCTCGCCGAGATCGGCGGGCGCCCGATGCTGGCCCATGTGGCCGGGCGGGCGGCGGCGATCCCCGGGATCGCGGGAGTCGTTGTTGCGACGACGGTGAATGCCGCGGACGACGAGCTCGTGGCGCGTGCGCGGGAGGCCGGGCTCGACTGCATCCGCGGCAGCGAGGCCGACGTCCTCGACCGGTTCCGCCTCGCCGCGCACGAGACGAAGGCCGATGCCGTGGTGCGCGTCACCGCGGACTGCCCGCTGCTCGATCCTGCGGTCTCCGGGCACGTGCTCGCCGAGTACCTGCGTCGCCGCCCGTCGATCGACTACGTGAGCAATGTGCACGAACCAACCTATCCCGACGGCCTCGACACGGAGGTTGTCTCCGTCGAGGCGCTCGAGACCGCGGCGCGCGAGGCGCGGTTGCCGTCGGACCGCGAGCACGTGACGCCCTACCTGTGGCGCCAGCCGGAACGCTTCCGTCTCGCCAACGTCGAGCATGACGAGAATCTCTCAGGGCATCGCTGGACGGTGGACACGGAGGCCGACCTCAGCTTCGTCCGCGGGGTCTTCGAGGTTCTCGGGCGTGAGGCGGACCGCGCCGGCCTCACCGAGGTGCTGAAAGTTGTGACCGAGCATCCCGAGCTCCGTGCTCTCAACGCCGGCATCCGTCGGAACGAAGGCTTCGAGCGATCCCTGGCCGCGGAGGGCCGCGCCGCGACGAGCTCGCAGAGGACCACACGATGACCACCTCTCGCCGCCGCTTCGACCGTTCGATGGCCATGCTGGCGCGGGCGCGACGTTCCATCCCGGGCGCCTCGCAGACGCTCTCGAAGGGTGCCGACATGTTCGTCGAGGGCGCCTACCCGACTTTCCTCCAGCGTGGCCGCGGCTGCCGCGTCTGGGACGTGGACGGCGGCGAGTATATCGACTACATCCTGGGCCTGGCCTCGATCACGCTCGGCTATGCGTATCCCGCCGTGACCGAGGCCGTGGCGCGGCAGGTGGGCGAGGGGAGCATCTTCTCGCTGCCGCACCCCCTCGAGGTCGAGGTCGCGGAGCGACTCGTCGAGATCATACCCTGCGCGGAGTGGGTGCGCTTCCTCAAGACGGGCTCAGAGGCGAACTCGGCGGCCATCCGCGTGGCGCGCGCCCACACGGGACGCGACGTCATCCTCTTTTGCGGCTATCACGGCTGGACGGAGCAGTTCGCGATCACGACCCCGCGCGGGAAGGGCATCCCCAAGGACTTCGCGCGCTTCGCGGCCCCGTTCAACTACAACGACCTGCCGTCGCTCGAGAGGGCCCTCGACGAGCACCACGGCCAGGTCGCCGCCGTCATCATGGAGGCGGCGCTCATCGACGAGCCGGCGCCCGGCTTCCTCGAAGGGGTTCGAGCCGCCGTCCACGCCCACGGCGCCCTCCTGATCTTCGATGAGATCATCACGGGCTTCCGCTGGGCGACGGGCGGCGCGCAGGCGTACTTCGGTGTCACCCCTGACCTCGCCACGTTCGGCAAGGGCATGGCCAACGGGCTCCCTCTGGCGGCGGTCGTCGGTCGCGCCGAGCTCGCGCGGCAGTTCGAGGAGGTGTTCGTGTCGAGCACCTTCGGCGGCGATACTCTCGCCCTCGCCGCCGCGCGCGCCACCATCGACACGTTCCAGCGCGAGCCCGTCGTGCAGCGCCTGTGGGCCGCGGGCCGCCGTCTCCAGGAAGGATTCCGGCGCACGGTGGCAAGGATTGATGTGCCCGCCGACTGCATCGGCTTTCCCGTGCATCCGAAGATCGTTTTCCGTCATCCGAAGGACGAGACCAATCGCCTGCTCATGAGTCTCTTCCTCCAGGAGACGGGACGGCGGGGCGTCATCTTCCACTTCGCCGGCTTCAACATGTCCTACTCACACGCGGACGCCGACGTGGACGAGACGCTCGAAGCCTGCGAGGCGGCGCTCCGGATCGTGGCCGACGCGCTCGCGGACGGCCGCGTGGCCGAGCGGCTCGAGGGGCGGCCCTACGGCGAGGTCTTCAAGCGCTCGTGATGCGGATCGCCTTCATCATCCTCCGAAAGAACTACTACCGCCTGCTCGGCCCCGCGGTCGACGAAGCGC
>DATGCY010000432.1:0-2175 GCA_035311385.1 Candidatus Methylomirabilota bacterium | reverse complement strand
CCCCGAGGCGGAGACGAGGGTCGTCGGCACCACGCGGACTCCGGCGTTCGACAGCGTGGCATAGGCGCTGGTGATCTCGAGCAGCGTGACCTCCGACGTCCCGAGGGCCAAGGAGGGCACGGGAGTGAGCGGATGGTCGATGCCGACGGCGTGGGCCACGTCCACGACGTGGCGGGTGCCCACGTCGATGGCGACACGGACCGCGGGGACATTGAGCGACTGCTCCAGCGCCTGGCGCACCGTGACGTTGCCGTGGAAGTGATGGTCAAGGTTCTGGGGCTCCCAGCTCGCCGCTCCCACGCGTACCGACAAAGGCTCGTCGGAGACGAGGGAGGCCGGAGTCAGCCCTGAGCCCTTCCGCTCCGCCTCGAAGGCCGCAAGATAGACGAAAGGCTTGAAGATCGACCCGGGCTGGCGCGAAGCGCGCGTCGCGCGATTGAATGGGCTTTCCGCGTAATTCCTCCCACCGACGAGGGCACGGATCTCGCCGGTGGCGGGATCGATGGCGAGCGCCCCCGCCTGGACTCGCCCAGCGAGCTGGGGGTGCGCCTTCTCGATGCGCGCGATGCCCTGGCGGACCGCGGACACCGCGGCCCGCTGGAGCGGGACATTGAGGGTGGTCTGCAGCCGGAGATCGCCCGTCACCGGGACGGCACTCCGGCGAGACAGCTCCGCGGCAACCAGGTCGACGAAGTAAGGCGCGGTCCTCACCGCCTCGGGAAGCTGGGGAGGAAGAGGACGAGCGACCGCCTTGCGCTCCGTGGCCGCATCAATGAGGCCCCGCTCCTCCATGGCGACCAGGATCTGGTCCCGCCGACGCTTCGCCTCTCCGCGAGAGCCTCCGAGGAGCCGGTTGGGTGCGCGGATCGAGCCGGCCAGCCAGGCCGCTTCGTCGAGGTCGAGCGCAGTGACGTCCTTGTCGAGATAATGGCGCGCGGCCGCGGGCACACCGTACAGGGGAACGTCGCCTGCCTGGCCGAGGTACACGGTGTTCAGGTACGTCTCGAGGATCCGCGTCTTCGGGTAGCGCACTTCGAGCAGCAGCGCGATGGCGGTCTCGGCGAGCTTCCGGCTCCAAGTTCGACGCGTATCGAGGAACACGGTGCGGGCAACCTGCTGAGTGACCGTGCTCGCCCCCTGTCGCACCTCGTGCCGCCGGAGATTCACGGCGAGAGCGCGGAACACCGCCACCGGGTCAACGCCCGGGTGACTCCAGAAGCGGCGGTCCTCCGCGGTAAGCACGGCGTTGACCACGGGCCGGGGGAATCGCTCGAGCGAGACCCAGTTCTGGGCGCGATGCGAGGGGTAGATGACCCCAATGAGCTCGCTGCCCGCGTAAAGATGGACGGCGGGTTGGCTGCTGCCGGGCTCCGGGAGCGAGAAGTGCCAGGCGGCTACGGAGACGAGGACGACTAAGATCACCCCGATCAGGGACGAGGCGAGAAGGGTTGGCTGTCTCATGGCTCGCGGGGAAGGAGCATCCGCCGTGCCAGCCTCTCATAACGTCGACGCTCGCCCGAACTACTCGGTAAAGAATTCCTGAAGGGCGCGTGAAACGCAGGTTTTGCCCAACGAGGATCGGAATAATTGCTGGTTTTGAGCCAGGGCACGTCCCTTGCTCCTAGTGCCACGTCGGCAGCGAGAAGCCGACTGAGCCTGGAATTCATCGGAGCCGCCATGACTGTGGAAGAATTACTTGCTCAGGTGAAGGATTCGAGCACGGACCTCATACGCATCATTGAGGCGGCGGAGCGGCCGGAATGGCCGTGCGTGGTGGTGAGCTCTCACGCAGTGGAAGCTTGGGAGCGTCGGGCGCCCGGGGCCTGGCCGAGGGTTCGCTCGTGGCTGGATTCGCGAGGCAAGCGGGTCGTCATCGTCTAGATTGGTTCGGGAGAAAGGTCTATGTCACGTGTGGCCGCTGATACCGCGGTGAGTACCCATCTCCGCGCCGTCGATCCGCTCGATGTCGATCTGCTCGAGTCCCTGGAGGCCCGGGACCGGAGCCTCTACGCGATCGTGAGCGCGGTGACGCGCTATCGCGCGCTGCTCCACGAGCAGCTTCAGCTCCTCCGGGCGGGGAAGGACTCCGAGACGGTGCGCGCGGCGATCGGCCGGTGGGACGTGATCCTTCGCGAGATCGCGAAGCTCTCCGAATCGCTCTGATCCAGCTCTGAG
>DATGCY010000431.1:0-5564 GCA_035311385.1 Candidatus Methylomirabilota bacterium | reverse complement strand
GCACGGCCGGGCGCTTGGGCTCGGCGTCGCGTGCTACGTGGAGTTGACCGGCGTGGGCCCGTTCGAGGGCGCGACCGTGCGCGCCGACGCGGCCGGGCACATCACGGTCTTCACGGGCGTGCCGTCTCAGGGACAGGGGCTGGAGACCACCCTGGCTCAAGTCGCCGCGGGCGAGCTCGGCGTCACGCCCGATGACGTGTCGGTGATCGGAGGCGACACGCTCGGGATCGGCCAGGGTATTGGCACGTTCGCCAGCCGCGCCGCAGTCGTCGGCGGCAGCGCGGTCGCGCTGGCGGCGCGCGAGCTGCGCGCCAAGACGCTGCGTCTTGCCGCCCACGCGCTCGGTGTCGGGGAAGGCGAAATCGAGCAGCACGGCAAAGTCTTCGCAGAGCGAGCGCGGCCGGAGCGGCGCATCGACCTCGGCCGCCTCGCGTCCGTCGCGGCGATGGCATCGGCGGCGCAGGGTGTGGCGCCTGGGCTCGAGGCCACACACTTCTTCCAGCCGCCAGACATCGCCTACTCGAGCGGCGCCCACGTGTCGCTGGTCGAGGTGGATCGCGAGGCGGCGCACGTGCGCCTGCTCGGCTACTGGGTGAGCCACGACAGCGGCCGGCTCATCAACCCGACCATCGTGGAGGGACAGATCCACGGTGCGGTGGCGCTCGGGATCGGCAGTGCTCTCTACGAAGAGATCCAGTACGACGGGGCCGGCCAGCCGCTTGCCGCGAGCTTCATGGACTACGCGCTGCCGCGGAGCGACGACGTACCGGCGATCGAGATCGACCACCTCGAGACGCCATCGCCGCTGAACCCGCTCGGTGCCAAGGGCGTTGGTGAATCCGGCACGCTGCCGGTTGCCGCGGTCGTCGCCTCGGCTGTCGAGGACGCGCTGAGCGGCGCGCGTGTGCGCGTCGAGCGCATGCCGTTGACACCCGGCGCCTTGCGCCAGCTTCTGTGGTCCTGACTTGCAGGAGCGAGGACGCTCGCGCTGCTGGAACAGTCGAGACTCGCGGCGGTGCGCCATGGCGTCGGCGTCAAGCTCGGTCGGAGACATCGGCTCGCAGTGGACAACGAGCCTGCAAGCAGGCGGTGCACGACCTCAACCTGCTCTTCAGAGCCGTGTCACTCTGGCGATCAGTGGCGCGGGCCCGACGATCAATGTGAAACCGATCTGTCGATTCTTGGGACGCTGGTGCATGGCAAGACGAGCGCCGAGACGAACGGCGCGGGCCAGCGGCAGCATGCCGAGGCGCGTCTGCCCGTCAAGCTCTCGATCAACACGCCGAAGGGTGTACAGCCAGCACGAATCCAGGCCCGCGTAAGAATGCCTCACCGCGTGTTCAGTCCGGTGAAAATACTCGGCTGGAGTCTTCGGGACGGTGATCTTCATGGTGTTAGGTGGAATACGCTGGGCCACCTACGCCAGGAACCACCACCGTTTTAAGGATTGCCGATTCCCGGTCGGTTGCCAACGACAAGAGCTCGAGGTCAGCGCGATAGGCAGCGAACTGTTCCTGACCAGGGAAGCTGACAAGATGTATCTCAAACGGGATATCTGGCGAACTCTCTTGCCCCGTGCGGATCACCTTTTCAATGGAGCCGCCATACTTCCTCATGATTCGGGCCGCCTTTCGCTCATAGGCTTCGAATTCAGCAACGGCACCTGAGCGGACCCACAGACTTACGACGCGATAGATTGGACTCTGCACTCAAACCTCCAAGCCCACCCAACGGTTGAGCTGAGCGCCGCGCGCGCAGACGTGTGCGCTCGGCACTTTATCTTCCACGCGTGCGCTCCAGCGAGGTGTTAGGTTTCACTCAGTAGACCAAATCGGCGTCTATTCGAGATAACTTAATGAACGTTAAACCCAATTCGCGGATTTGATCCTTGTCCGGCGACCATCGGTCTGCGAAGTGGTAACGCGCACCGCCAAGCGGGTAGACGCCGGCAGTGCCTTGGAACGGGTGTTATGCTACCTGCGATCTCCTCCCTGTGAAGCGTAATTGCCGGCGAGCGTACCACTGTTGCTTTGCTCCTTCGTGACACGATGGTGACGTCGCCAGCCGATTTCGATGAGGTGCAACCTAGCACAGGAGCTCCTTGGGATTGACTCTTCTCTCTTCCTGGTGTTGAAGGTAGTCAACGCGCAATGAGGGCTTGACACACCGCTCCCCACGAGGGTGGCCCGATGCCACAGATTTCGACGGAAGAGTACGAGCGGTTGCCGTTGCGGGCGCACGCGTTTCTCGCCGGCGTGCCGCTCCATGACGTCTGGGCGATAGATTTGCCGCGGATGCGTTCCGGCATCACGCTGGGAGAGTTCCTGCGCGCTGCAGGCGGGCCTCCGTTCAAGCCTTCGCGAGTGGTGCGCGCGCTGCTACGCCTCCGCTTCTTCGTCGGCGGGCTCTTCGGCTGGGATCGAGAGCGGCAGCCCGCCGTGGTGGGGGAGACCTTCAGTACCCGTCTCACGTCCACAGATCGCTCGAGCTCTCTTGCGCCGGCGGGCATGCGCGAGGGGCCGTTCCGACTCGTGTACCGATTCGAAAACGAGCAGCTCCTCGAGCTGGTCAACCGCACCGTCCACGCCGCGGCGCTGAGTGCCCTGGTCGAAACGGCGACGGCCTATCGCTTCTACTTCGGCGTGTATGTCCAGAACGTCGGGCGTTTCACGCCCGTCTACATGACTCTGATCGACCCGTTCCGCAAGCTGATCGTCTATCCGTCGCTCCTGCGCAGCGTCAGGGCGACGTGGGAGCAAACCTTCGGGACCGGCTGACAACGCCACCGGCCGTTGGCAGCCCCGAGAGCTCCGCTATCCTTTGAGTCAAAAGACGCTGCCAAGCGGGTAGACGCGACCGACGATCCGGGCCAAAGGTGCGGCGGATGGGCGCTCTGGGAGTTCGACTTCATCGCGCCTGGCCCTGCTGCGCCGCGCGGTGCGCAAGGTCTGTCGCGCTACGCAATTTCAAGATACTTATAGTTAGGTGGCGAAGGGCTGTCACCTCTCGTCGATTCATGAAAGGCCGTAGAGCTGATAGAGCATGACCCACCGCGCGCCCTGGGAATGTACATTCGCGAAGGAGGAGCCGAGCCGCTGCCTTCCCGGCAAGAGACCGCGTACGGGCCACGAGTATTTCGAAGTCCTGTCCCTGTGCATCCTGCAGGCTGGCCTGAGCTGGGCCAGCGTGCGCAGCAGCTGGCCGCGCTATCGCCGCGCATTCTTCGACTTCGAAGTTGCAAAGCTCGCGCATGTAGCTCCTGCAGCGCTGCTTCGCAGGCAGGGCGCGCTGAGGAATCCGAAAAAGGTTGCGGCTCTTGTTGCGAACGCGCAGGAGTTCGAGCGCATACGCGAAGAGCACGGCACGTTCGGGCGCTACCTTCGCACGGTCAAATCGGACAAAGATGCGTGCGTACTTCTGCAAAAGCGGCTCAGGCACGTGGGCCCGTACACCGCTGAGTTCTACCTGCACTGCGTGGGTCGTTCCGTATATGGTTCGTGAGCGTCGCCGCCTAACTAAGCGTTGCAGCCGATGCCGGTTAAACCGTCGTTGCTGTGCCAAGCGGGTAGACGCGGGCAGTGCCTGAGAACGGTGTTATGTTACCTGCGATCTTGCGGAGATGATGGACGAGGACGACGGCGAGCGCGCGCTCCCGCTGGAGCGCGCGAAGCTCGCCGAGCAGGACGCTCATCTCGCCCGCCGAGTTCTCGTCGATCCAGTGAAGCCGGACGAGCGGATCAAGCACGAGGAGGCGCGGCCGATGCTCGTCGAGCGTCCGCCGGAGCCGAGCAAGGTCGCGCTCGGAGTCGAGACGGAGGCTCGGCACGACGATGAGGCGCCCGTCGACCGCGGCGAGCGATACGTCGCGCGCCGCGCAGATGGCGTCGAGACGTTCGCGGAGGCGGACGGCGGCGTCCTCGGCGCCGTACAAGAGGACGGTGCCGGGCGCGACGACCGGAAAGCGCCCGATCGCGTCGGTGCCGCTCGCGACACTGACGGCGAGTTCGAGGGCGAGCCACGTATCCAGAGCGACAATCCCGAACTCCCGCTTAACATGATCGTAGAGAGCTAGGAAATTCAGGGAGCCATGGCAAAGCTGATCTACGCGTCGAACATGTCACTCGACGGCTACACCGAGGATGACACCGGCGCCTTCGACTGGGCCAAACTTGACGAAGCGGTATTCGCGTTCACTACCGACCTCATGCGGTCGGCCGGCACTTACCTCTATGGGCGGCGCATGTACGACACGATGGCCGTGTGGGAAACCGACGCCTCGCTGGCGGCGCAGTCGGACCTCATGAGCGCCTTCGCGAGCGTCTGGCAAGCGGCAGACAAGGTTGTCTACTCCACGAGCATGACCACAGTGTCCACGGCCAAGACCCGGCTCGAACGCCGCTTCGATCCGGGCGCCGTGCGCGACATGTTGGCGGCTGCTCCCCGCGATGTGCTCGTCGGGGGGCCGAACCTCGCGGCACAGGCACTCGAAGCCGGATTGGTCGATGAGTGCCATCTGATCGTTTGGCCCGTCATTCTCGGCGGGCGTAACCCGGCGCTGCCGACCCACGGGCGCATCGACCTTGCGCTCCTCGACGAACACCGATTCGCTAACGGTGTCGTCCACCTTCGCTATCGCGTGCGGTCGAACTAGCCCCCTGTCGCGCTGTGCCACGCGGACTGGGAACTATCACGGCAGCGAAACTTTTCGGATGGCTTTTCATTCGCCCGACCAGTATCCTGCGCTCAATCCGAGCACATACCGGGACCGGCGACTATCCGCCCACGACACACGGCACAGAAACCAGCTATGTTCCATTCACGGTCCACAGAAGTGACGGCTTTGAACAAGTCTCTCGCTCTCGCGTCTGTGCTGTGATGCTACGAGCAGCATCACGCAAGAACGAGCGACCCTTTTTCCCCGATTGAGCACGGCCAGCTCTTCCGTCTATGCCTACGTTGCAATGTGGGCGGCGGCTTGCGTGGTGGTCGGGGTGCGGCTGATATGGTCCCGGCGCGACTACGCCCTCTGCCGCCGTGAGTACTGGCGGTTTCTCTGGGTCCCGTGGAAGCTCGCCACGTTCAGCATCGCCGCGATTGGCCTCATCATCATAGCCCCGGATTCTGTGGCCAGCGTTAACGTTCATGGTTCTGGTGGCCCTCATGCTGCTACCCTTCCTATGGCCCAGCTACCTTGAATCTCCCGGGAGCTGAGCCAACACCGGCATCGGAATGTCCATGCGACTAAAATCACTGAGCGACGGTCGCCTTCTCCACCGCCGTTGTGAGAGCATCATGAGGACACGCGGTACAAGGATCTAAGCGGAAAGCGCCTTGACAAATGATGGGAGGCTCGTTGGAACGATCAGTTGGTAAAGATTCCACGGTCGGCCGCGCACTCTTGTCCGACGAGTGGGAGGCGATAGTTCGTTGTGCTATTGTCTCGGCGACCATTCTGCCGGTGTGAAAAGCTGGCATCCGCGCCAATAGATCTTCGCCGTCTCGCCGTCGCGCTGCTCGTCCTGTGCGCGCTCGTGCTGCCGTTTCTGTTGTGGGGCTTTCGGACC
>DATGCY010000430.1:0-4807 GCA_035311385.1 Candidatus Methylomirabilota bacterium | reverse complement strand
CGGCGGATGGTCGCCATGTCCTGGCCGGTGGCGAGGAGGAGAGCGACCGAGCCGTAGCCCAGCTTGAACTGGCTCAGGATCGGCTCGGGTGGACCATCCACCACGCGGATCATGTCCTCGAGCCCGTCACGCACGTCGAGGGCCATCACGCACTTGCCCTCGGGATCGATGCCGCGCCGGCCCGCTCGGCCCGCCATCTGGGTCAGCTCATTGTGGGTCAGCGAGCGGAAACCGCGGTCCGTCCGCTTAGTCAGCGACTGGAGGACCACGCTCTTGGCGGGCATGTGGATGCCCAGCGACATGGTCTCGGTGGCGAAGACCACCTTGCAGAGGCCGCGCTCGAAGAGCAGCTCGATGAGGCGCTTCACCGAGGGCAGCACCCCCGCGTGATGCAGGCCCACCCCCATGCCGAGAGCCTGGAAGATGGTCTGGTTGAGCGGCGACTCCAGGATGGTGGGGTTGTCGCTGGCCGCCTCGCGGATGGCCGCATCCACCTCCTGCTGCTCGGGGCGGGAGAGGAGCGGCTTGCCCTCGGCGAGCACCGTCTCCATGGCGCGCTCGCCGCCCGCCCGGCTGAAGATGAAGTAGATCGCGGGCAGCCAGCCCCGCGACTCCAGCTCGTCGAGCATCACGGTGGGATCGACCACGCGCCGCGTGTACCAGCGGCCCTTGTCGTTGTAGCCGCCCTCGCGCTCCTGGCCGAGGAGACGCACCTTGCCCCGCCGCACGGCATCGTAGGTGTGGATCTCTCCCGAGAGATCGGCGACCAGGTACTGCAGGGGCACGCTGCGGTGAGGATGCGTGATGGGCACGATGGGGCGGTGGACGATGCTGATCCAGTCCGCGATCTCCCCGATGTTCCGCACGGTGGCGGACAGGGCCACCAGGGCCACGTCCTTGGGCGCGTTGACGATGATCTCTTCCCACACCGTGCCGCGCCCCTCGTCGCCCATGTAGTGGCACTCGTCGAGCACCACGAACTCGAGCCCCTCGAGGCCGCCCGTGTAGAACATGTTGCGGAGGATCTCCGTGGTCATCACGAGCACGGGGGCGCGGGCATTCACCTTGACGTCGCCGGTGAGGATGCCCACGTGCTCGTCGCCGAACTGCCGGCAGAAGTCGGCGTACTTTTGGTTGGAGAGCGCCTTGAGCGGAGTGGTGTAGGCGATGCGGCGACGGCGCGCGAGCGCGGCGTGGATGGCGAACTCCGCCACCAGCGTCTTGCCGGATCCCGTGGGCGCGGACACGATGACCGACTTGTCGTCGGCGATGGCGTCGATGGCGTCGCGCTGGAAGGGATCGAGCGGGAAGGGGTAGCGAGCCTCGAAGGATTGCCGCAGGTCGTTCCTCACATCCGGCCCTCCCTTCGCCGCATCGTCACCTTAGCACGGTCTTGCGGCGGCGTGAAATCCCGCTTAGGCTGTGCGCCATGAAGGTCAGCCGTCGATGACCATCGTCTGCGCATGAAGCTCACGGGCAAGGTCGTCCTCGTCACCAACGTCAGCGAGTTCATGGGTCCCGCCATCACCGAGGAGTTCGCCCGCGAGGGCGCCACCCTCGCCCTGCACGATCGCGACCAGGCGGCCGCGGCGCGAGTGAGCGCCATCGCCACCGCGGTGGGCCGGGACACGCTCGTGCTCGGCGGCGATCTCTCGCGTTCCACCGAGGCCGACCGCATGGTGGAAGCCACCGTGGCAAAGTTCGGCCACCTCGACGTCCTCGTGAACAACAGCGCGAATCCGCCCACGGGAAGTCCCGCCGAGCGCATCAGCGACACCCAGTGGCGCGAGATGATGGCGCGCCTTCTCGACGAGCCGTTCTTCTGCCTGCGCGCCGCCCTGCGGGTGATGCGCCCCGCCAAGCGCGGCAAGATCATCAATATGTCGTCGGCCGCCGCCTTCCCGGGCTTGCCGAACTACGCGGCGTACTCGGCGGCGCGGGCCGGTGTCAACGGTCTGACCAAGGCGGTGGGGCGCGAGGTGGCGCGCGACGGCATCCAGGTCAACGCCATCGCCCAAAACTACGTGGAGAACCCCACGTACTTTCCCCCTGCCCTCACCAACGATCCGGAGAAGCTCTCGCGCATGGTCAAGAACATTCCCGCGGGACGGCTCGCGCGCAGCGAGGAATCCGCGCGCCTCGCCGTGTACCTCGCCTCCGAGGACGCCGATTTCTTCATCGGCCAGGTGGTGCCCTTCGCAGGCGGCTGGGTGACGCCGTGATCGTCTGCCGCGTCGCCCTCACCGCGGCCGAAGACTATCGGGAGCGCCGGGGCGCGCATCGCGCCGCGCACATCGAGCGCATCGTGGAGCTTCGCCAGCGTGGCTTCGTGATCGGCGGAGGACCATCGCCCGACGGCAAGACCGCCGACATCGTGTACCGCGTGCCGGGACCGGGCGTGATCAACCGGATCGTGGAGGAAGATCCCTACTGGGCGGGTGGAGTCTGGACGGCATGGCAGCCACGCGACTTCTCGCAGTTCATCGAGCCGTGGGAGATGCCCCCCGTGGTCCTCGACGGCTCGCGCCAGGTCAGCATCGTGGAGGGCGACGCCCCCGACGCCGAGATGGCGTCCTTCGCCCTCATCGAGGCGCGGGGAGCGGGCCGGCTCGCCTTCGGCGGATTCTTTCCGGGAGGAGCGACCTGGGCGCTCATGCGCTCGCCCGACGCCGACGCGGCGCTGGCCGAGCTCGAGCAGAGTGGCCTCTGGAAGCCGGGCAGCCTCACCGCGCGCCCCCTGCTCCACGTCCTCTAGCCCCGTGCCTACACGAGGAGATCATTCATGAAGGGCCACGACGACGTCATCACCCTGCTCAACGAGATCCTCACCGCCGAGCTCACGGCCATCAACCAGTACTTCATCCACGCGCGCATGTGCGAGAACTGGGGCTACGAGCGGCTGTGGAAGAAGGTGCGCGAGGAATCCATCGGGGAGATGCGGCACGCCGACCGGCTCATCGCACGCATTCTGTACCTCGAGGGCGTGCCCAACGTGCAGCGCTTGGGCAAGGTCAACGTGGGCCAGACCGTGCCCGAGCAGCTCCGCCTCGATCTCGACCTCGAGCGCGCCGCGGTGACGGCGCTCAACAACGGCATCGAGCGCTGCCGCAGCCTCGGCGACAACGGTAGCCGCGAGCTGCTCGAGGAGATCCTCGTCTCCGAGGAGGAGCACATCAACTGGATCGAGGCCCAGCTCGAGCTGATCCGCCAGACCGGCGAGGGTAATTATCTCGCCCAACAGATCAAGAAAGAGGAGTAGCAACGAGAGGTTGCCTAGCGGACGGGTAGACTCCAGATGAGCTGATCCCTCCCCTCGGAAGGCTGACCTCTAAGGCCTCGGCCTCCCACCTCCCCGCTTGAGCCCTGCCACCCATAGCTTTTGCGGTTGACACAAAGTTTTTCGTTAGGCTAGGCTAAGGTTCCATTGAACAAGAAAGGGGGGCCCATGGGACGGAGTGGCTCGGTTCGAGGCTGGGTCCTGCGATTGGCCGTCATGGCCGTCACGCTCGCCGTTGTGGGGATCGCGCAGGCCGCCGATCCAGAGATCCCGCTCGTCATCGAGAAGAACCGCTTCGAGCCCGACGTCATCAAGGTGAAGGCAGGGGCGCCGTTCGTCCTCGTCATCACCAACAAGGACAAGGGCCCGGAAGAGTTCGACATGCAGAGCCCTCGCATCGAAAAGGTCATCCCCGCCGGCAAGACCATGAAGGTGCGGATCCCCGCCCTCAAGCCCGGCAAGTATCCCTTCGTGGGCGAGTACCACGCCGAGACGGCCAAGGCGACCATCGTCGCCGAATAGACCATGGGCGCCACCTTCGTCGTCACCCTCCGCGAGGCCTTCGAGGCCGCCCTCGTCCTCGGCATCATCTACAGCTATCTGGGGAAGATTGGCGCGCGTGACGGCTTCTCGTACGTGACCCGGGGGGGTGTGGTCGGGCTCCTCGCCAGCCTGGGCATGGGGGTGGGCGTCGGCTATCTCTCCGGTCCTCTCCTCGACGTGGGGCCGGACATCGTCACCGTGGTCGTGATGCTGGCGGCGGTGGCCCTGCTCACCTGGCACGCCTGGTGGATGCAGCAGCACGCGCGTCTCATCAAGAGCAACATGCAGCACCGGATCGACGAGGCTCGCGCGGGCAATCGCCTCTGGGTCGTGGGGCTCATCGCCTTCACCGCGGTCTTTCGAGAGGGCGCGGAGACCGTGCTCTTCCTTTGGGGCATCGTGGCACAGTCGGGCGGCGGCTGGGGCAGCGCGATGGGCGGGGTGGCGGGTGTGGCATGCGCCGCCGCCATCGGCTGGGCAATATTCCGCGGCGGCCAGCGGCTGAGCCTCACCCGCTTCTTCTCCGTCACCACCATCTTCATCATGCTGCTCGCCGCGGGACTCTTGAGCAGCGCCGTGGCGCGTCTCCAGGGCATGGGCCTGCTTCCACTCTCCGAGCCGCTGTGGAATACCTCATGGCTGCTGAGCGACGGGAGCCTCGCCGGCGGCTTCCTCTCCGGGCTCATCGGTTACCGCGCCCAGCCCACGCTCCTCGAGGTTTGCGTCTACGTCGCCTACGTGATCTTGGTCAGCCTGCTCCTCTTCGCCCGACGCACGCCCGCACCCGTCGGTTTCGCCAGTCCCACCCGGTCATGATCGTCTGCCTCTGCCGCGGCATCTCAGAGCGATCCATCGAGGCCACGGTGGCCGCCGGGGCCAAGACGGCGCGGGACGTGTCGCGGGCCTGTGGCGCGGGCACGGACTGTGGTGCGTGCTATCGCATGGTCGCCGCTCTCGTCGAGGAAGCGCGCAACGCGGTGGGCGCCC
>DATGCY010000429.1:0-2829 GCA_035311385.1 Candidatus Methylomirabilota bacterium | reverse complement strand
TGAGATCGTCGCCCATCTTCGCGCGCTCCGAGCCCGTCAGCCCGTGCGCTACTGGGCCTTCTACTCGAGCCAGCTCGGGGGCATCGTCACCGATCCCGCCCTCATGGTGCTGCCCTTCGACGACCACATCGTGCATCGCGGGCACGGCGTCTTCGATACCGCGGCCATCGTGAACGGCAAGATCTACGATCTCGAGGCGCACCTCGACCGCTTCCTCCGCTCCGCGAACCTGTCCCGGCTGCCCCTGCCCTGCCCCCGCGCGGAGATGCGGGAGATCATCGCGCGCACGGCGGCGGTGAGCGAGAAGCGCGACGGCTCCATCCGCTACTGGATCTCCGCGGGACCGGGCAGCCTCGGCCTGCCTCCCGCCGCAGGAGCGGAGCCCGGCTTCTTCGTCATGATCTTCGGCGGTCTCGCCTATCCGGACTCCTGGTACACGGACGGTCTGCGCGTGATGACCACGACGTACCCCATCAAGCCGCCGCTCTACGCGGTGACCAAGAGCACCAACTACCTGCCCAACGTCCTCATGCAGCTCGAGGCGCAGGAGGCCGGGCTCGACAACGGCGTCTTCGTCGACGAGGCGGGCCACGTAGGCGAGAGCTCGAACATGAACGTGGCCTTCGTGGGCGAGGACGGCGTGCTCCGGCACCCGAAGTTCGACCACATCCTTTCCGGCTGCACCTCGCTGCGGTTGCTCGAGCTGGCGCGGGGGGTGGTGGGTAGCCTCCTCCGCGGCGTCGAGGTAGTGGACATCCCCGTGGCCCAGGCGCGGGCCTCGCGCGAAATGCTGCTCATCGGCAGCTCGGTCAAGGTGGCGCCCATCGTGGAGTGGGACCGGAAACCCATCGGCGACGGCCGTCCTGGCCCCCTGGCCCGCGCGCTCCGCGAACTCCTCGGGCGGGACATGCACGAGGGAACGGATCGCCTGATCGACGTTCCCTACTAACGCGGTTCCGCTCTGAGCCGAGCCGTTTCCTTCGCGCGGGTGCCGCCGAGGACGCCGATGCTCCGCATGATGGTCTCCACCGCCCGCCCGTCGCGCATGTCCGGGTTCAGCATCGAGTCGTAGAGAGGATCGGCTCGGCCACTCCCGACGGAAGGGGCGCTTGATGAAGGCGCCGCGGCCATCGCGGCCCGCACGAAGTCAGGCCCACGGGTCGCTCTACGTCAGGTGACTCAGAGCCTGGGCGACAATGTCGACGCCCACGAGCTCGCTCCAGCGCCTGGTCAGAAGCTGGGTGACCGGCCCCGGCGCCCCCGCCGCCATGGCCTTGCCGTTCACGCTGGCCACGGGAAGGATGCTGAACGACGTCGCGGTGAGAAACGCCTCCTCCGCGAGATAGACGTCGAAGAGCGGGAACTCACCGGTGGTCACGGGGATGCCCGCGGCCTGCGCGAGCTCGAAGATGGTCGCCCGCGTCACGCCCTCGAGGGCCATGCTCGCCCCCGAGGTGCAGATGGTACCGTCACGCACGAAGAAGAAGTTGCCCGTGCTGTTCTCGGCCACGTTGCCGCCGATGTCGAGCATGAGGCTGTACGCCTCGGGGTCCGCTCCCTTGGCCTCCATATCCGCGAGGATGTGATTCATGCGATTGGAGATCTTGGCGCGCGGATCCAGACACTGCGGCGGCGTGCGCCGCGTCGCTGAGGTGACCACGCGAGCGCCGCGCGTTAGCCACTTCGCAAAGGCTTTGAAGGGCACGGGAAAGGTATAGATGATCACGGTGGCGTCCTGGCTCTCCCCGATCAGCCGCGAGACGGAGCTCACGCCCCGGGTGACGCTCCACCAGATCATGGCCTCGCCGTCGGGACCGGACAGCGGCAGGTTGTGCTCCAGCACCTCGCGGGTCTGCTTCTCCATCTCGTCGGCAGATATACGGAGCGGCATGCGCGTGTAGCTGCAGGAGCGGTAGAGACGGTCGATGTGCTCGCGGAGCTTGAAGGGCCGCCCGCCGAAGGTGCGCGCCGCGTCGTAGACGGCATCGCCGTACTGGACGCCGCGGTCGAACACCGAGACGGTAGCCCGGCTTTCGGGAACGAGCGAGCCATTGAGATAAACCACGCGCTCCTTCGTCGACGTCATCGATGTCTCCTTTGGCGGATGTGCGTCGCATGCGCTCAACATCGTAGGCCCTGCGCGCGGCGTCGCCAGAGTAAGCCAGTGCGCGCGGCGGGTGTCAAGCTCGGTCGCCTCGGCCCTGCCCCGGAAGAGCCGACTCGGTAAGAAGAGCGCGGGCACCCGTCGGCCGATATAACATTTCTGCGATCGCATTGCACTTCTCGCCACTTAGCTCGGCGGACGACCGTGGCACAGGCGTTGCGTCCCAGCTCCTCCGGAAGCACAGCTCACACTTATTCCATTTCAAGGGAGATTCAAGTCATGGAGAAGGATCGCGATCAGCAGCAGGGCCACGAGCAGAAGGGCAACGAGCAGAAGGGTGGGCAGCGTCCCGGACAGCAGGGCGGCCAGCAACATCAGGGTGGCCAGCAACATCAGGGTGGCCAGCAGCATGGCCAGCCGCAGCAGCCCGGGCAGGGCGGACAGCAGCAGGGTGGGCAGCGGTCCGGTCAGCAGGGTGAGCATGGCGAGCCGCGGCAGCAGCCCGGGCAGGGCGGGCAGCGGTCCGGTCAGCAGGGCGGTGGCCAAGGCCAGCAGGGTGGCAATGAGCAAGAGCGGCGGTAGGCTCGCGCATCGATCTGCGCGACAGAGAGGGCACACCATGAAGACTCTGGCACTGGCAACCCTTCTGGCCTTCGTTCCCCTCGTGGGCACCGCCTCGGCGCAGACGGCGTCGCAGGACGGTGTACACACCATGGACGGCCAAG
>DATGCY010000428.1:0-9378 GCA_035311385.1 Candidatus Methylomirabilota bacterium | reverse complement strand
ACGGTAGACACGGCGACCTCCGCGGCCAGCTCGATCGGATAGCCGTAAACGCCGGTGCTGATGCTCGGGAAGGCCAGCGTGGCGAGGCCATGCTCGCCGGCGAGCTTGATGGAGGTGCGATAGCACGAGGCGAGGAGCTCGGGCTCGCCCTGGCCACCGCCGTGCCAGATCGGGCCGACCGCGTGAATCACGTGTCGCGCGGCGAGGCGATAGCCCCGCGTGATCCGGGCCTCGCCGGTTTGGCAGCCGCCGAGGCGGCGACATTCCTCCAGGAGCTCCGGCCCCGCCGCGCGATGGATGGCCCCGTCCACTCCGCCGCCGCCCAGCAGCGAGGTGTTGGCCGCGTTGACGATGGCGTGCACCGAGAGCGTGGTGATGTCGGCCTGGATCGCGCGGAGTCGCGTGGGCATGCGGCCTGCCCGACTCGCTCAGGCGGGCGCGATGTTGGCGTTCATCCGGAAGAGATTCCTCGGGTCGTAGACGGCCTTGAGCTGACGCAGGCGCGCGTAGTTCTCGCCGAAGGAGGCGCGGACTTTCTCGGGCTGGTCGTCGGCGGCGAGGTGATTGACATAAGCGTGGCCCTGCAGGTGCGGCTCGACGCGGTTCCAGATCGCGCGCACCCAGTCGATGTGGCGCGGCGACCCCGCGCCGTCCGTCCACTGCCCGATGGCATCGAAGTCCCACTGAGGCCGCCGGGCCGCGAAGGCGGTGGCGGCCGGCGAGACGCGCGTGGCTGCCCCGTGCATGTAGAAGAAGATGAAGGCGCTGAGCGGCGAGCTGAAGGCGGCCGCGGCTTCCACCAGCGCGTCGATCAAGTGATCCGGAATCTGCTCCGTGAAGGCCGAGCGCCAGTAACGATGGAGACCGTGCTCCGCGTTGCCCTGGTCGAGCATGGTCTGGCGCGCGGCATACGGCATCGGCCCCACGAGGTCCGCCACGGGCTTTCCGAAGGCACGCGCGGGCGCCAGCACCTTCGTGCCTTCCTCGATCGGCCCGTTGTAGCCGAGGATCATCGCGGCCACCGGGACGCCGTCGGGCGAGGTGAGGAGGCCGGAGTAAGCCTCGGCCTCATCGGGGAGGGTCCGGCAGAAATCTCGATAGAAGCGAAGTACCTCGCGTGCCTGCGCGAGCGGATAGAGCACGAGTCCGCCCAGGACGGTGGACACGGGATGCAGTCGGTACTCGAAAGAGGTGACGACACCGAAATTCCCCCCCCCGCCGCGAAGGGCCCAGAACAGATCCGGGTTCTGCGTGGCGCTGGCGCGCTGAAATGTCCCGTCCGCCATCACCACGTCGGCCGATAGCAGATTGTCCACGGTGAGACCGTGCTTGCCCATGAGCCAGCCCAGCCCGCCGCCGAGGGTGAGGCCAGCGATGCCGGTGTTGGAGACGGTGCCGCCCGTGGTGGCGAGCCCGAACGCCTGCGTCTCGTGGTCGAGCTCGCGCCAGAGCACACCGCCCTGCGCGTGCACGGTGCGTGCGCCGGGGTCGACGCGGATGCCCTTCATGGGGGAGAGGTCGATGACGAGGCCACCGTCGTTGGTGCCGTAGCCAGGGGCGCTGTGGCCGCCACCGCGCACGGCGACGGCAATGCCGTGCGTCCGCGCGAAGTTCACCGCGGCCTGCACGTCGGCCACGCCGGTGCATCGCACGATGAGCGTCGGCCGGCGGTCGATGTTGCCATTCCACACTCGCCGCGCCGTCTCGTAGGCGGCGTGATCGTGTCCGATCAGCTCTCCGCGCAGCAGGTCCCGGAGACTCTTGATGTCCGCGTCGCTCAGATCGACGCGGGGTCCGTCGACGGTCAGGGCTACGAATGTGGCCATGCGGTCATCCTCCTTCGTCTTGGCGTGTCTACTGCCCGATGCGCAACTCTACCCGAACGCCGTCGGGGTCGTGGACGAACACGGAGATGCCGTCCCGCCGCTTCACGGGTCCGCGGACGATGCACAACCCGGCCTCGCCGAGCTCGGCCACGAGGTCGTCCATCGATTCCGCGTCCATGTCCAGGCAGTAGTGGTGCATACCGGGGCGGTTCTCCGCGTCGTCAGGGACGAGACCCGACTTGTGGAACACGTTGAGCTCCTGCTCGCCGATGCGCAGGACGGCCGAGCGGACGCCCTCCGCATCGGGACCGGACGTGCGGAGGAGCGTGAACCCCAGCGTCTGATAGAAGTGAAGCGTCTTGTCCATGTCGCCAACGGTGAGCGCGACGTGATGCAGGGCCTTGGGTCGCAGCATACGCGCATCTCCTCGGGACGCCGTCCCTTCGCGTCCACCAGCTTTTGGATGGCCGGACTCACTCCAGGGATCCCAGACGGAGCGTCCACGGGGTGATTCGGGCGATGCGGAGCAGATCCTGGCGCGACCAGGGATCTTCCGCGAGGCGGGAGCGGATATCTTCCGCCGTGCCGGCATTGATGATGAGCAGCACGTCGGCGGTGCCTTCCAGCGGGCCCCCGAGCATCACGAACCGGTCCTTGGCCAGGGCGTTCATGAAGGCGGCGTGCGAAGTCCACTCCGGCTGGCCTTCCAGCGATTGGGACTCCTGCCAGGCCGAGCCGCGCGTGCGGATCACCGCGAAGATCGGCATGCTCGCCTCCGGTTCTGTCGTCGACGTGACCTGGTCATGTCGTTGAGCGAGGAAAACGGGAGTCCACACGAGCCGCGGGCACCGCGCGCCACAGCTTAGCGCGGTCTGGTGATCTCGTGGGGAAAATGATCCAGAGAGAGGGTGGTCGTCGACGACGCGGCGGGCGGCCGCGCCTAGCCGTCGAGGTTGCGATAGTACACGGTGGTCTGGCAGAGGCCTCCGTGCGGCAACAGCGCGTAGCCCGGGATCGCGCCCACGCGCATCCACCCCTGGCGCTCGTACAGGCGCTCGGCGTCGTCGCTGGCGGTGTCGAGCACGAGCAGGGTTTTGCCGCAGTCACGCGCCGTCGCCTCCGCGGCCTGCATCAGCGCTGCGCCGATCCCGTGGCGGCGAGCGCGGCGATGCACGAGCATCTTGGACAGGTCGGCGCGGTGCGGCTGATTCTCGGGCTGGTCGAGTACGAGCTGCACGGTGCCGCAGACGCCATGCGCGTCCTCGGCGATCATGAGGGCGCGCGCCCCCGAAGCCACCCCCTCGGCCACATGACGCCAAAATGCCACGGCGCGCTCGCGCGACAGGGGATGCATGAAGCTGACCGACGCCCCGCCCTCGACGCAGTCGATGAGCACGTCGGCGAGCCCCTGGATCTGCGCGTCGTCGACAGCATGCAGGCGACGCAGAGTCCACGTGGAGGCGCTCATCGCCTCGCCGCGCTTTCGGAGGCGATCACCACGGCATAGCGCGCGGGCTTTCGCGTGGGATTGTGGAACATCGTCGGACGGTCGAGCTGCATGGCAAGGCAATCACCTTCCCGCAGCCGATGACGCTCCGTGCCCAAGGTGACGTCGATGGCTCCGTCGAGCACCCACACCTGCTGGTGCACGCGCACGTCACGCGCTCCGTTCTCGAAGGCCACGCGACCGCCCGCGGGGAACCGCACCTCGACGATCTGCATCGGCTGGGGGACGCCGGGCGGCGAGACGTTGCGCCGGAGATAGCCGGAGGCCGGGTCTCGCCACTCTGGCTGCTCGTCGCGCCGGACCACCGGACTGCGGGAGGACGGCCCCGCGGCGACGGGCGCCTCGAACAGCGAGGCCAGCATCACGCCCAGTCCCGCGGCGAGCTTCTCCAGCACCACCGCGGTGGGACTGCTCTCGCCGCGCTCGATGACGGAAATCATCGAGCGGCTTACTCCGCTCTTGTTGGCCAGCGCCTCGAGGGAGAGGCTCTGCCCGGCGCGGAGCTCCCGCACCCGTTCGGCGATGCGCTGGTTCAAATCGGAGGCGACCGTCAATTCCATGATGGTGGATGTAATATCCACCATATGGGATAGGCAAGTCAAGGCCTCTCCGGCCATGACACCGCCGGAGGCTACTCGATGACCTTGTCCGCTCGGGCGAGGAGGGAAGGCGGAATGGTCACCCCGAGCGCTCGCGCCGTCTTGAGGTTGATGATCATGTCGAACTTGACCGGTTGCTCCACGGGCAGCTCGGACGGCTTGGCGCCCTTGCGGATGCGGTCCACATAGACGGCGGCCCGCCGGTACATCTCGGGAATGCTCCCGCCGTAGAACATGAGCCCGCCCGCGTCCACGTACTCCTGCCCGGGAAACATCGACACGAGCCGGTGCTGGTTCGCGAAGGCAACGATGCGCGCGCGGTAGGAGGCGATGAGGGGATCGGCGGTGGTCATGAGCGCATCGGGACGACGCCGCGCGATGGCCTCGAACGTCTTGTCCATGTCTTGGGGCCCGCGGAAGGGATGAGGCTCGAGGGTGATCTTGAGCGAATGCGCCCAGCGCTTCGTTTCCTCGAGGGCCAGCACGCCGCCCTGGTTCTCGGGATTGTAGATGAGGGCAACGCGCGCGAGCCGCGGCATCGCCTCCTTGAGCAGCTCGAGGCGCTTGCCGTACTCGGGACCGATGAAGGCGACACCGGTGACGTTGCCGCTGGGATGCGCGTAGCTGGCCACGAGCTCCTGTTGGACGGGGAAGGCGACGTTGGCGAACACCACGGGGATGGTGGAGGTGGCGTCGCGCGCCGCGCGGGACGCCTGGGTGCCGGCGGTGCAGATCACGTCGACCTTGACGGCGACCAGCTCGCGGGCGAGGGCGGGGAGCCGCTCGGACGTGCCGTCGGCCCAACGGGGCTCGATCACGTAGTCGCGGCCCTCCTGATAGCCGAGATCCCGCAATCCCTGGCGGAGCGCGTCGAGATTGGGCGCTCCCGTGGCCGACCCCGCCGGTGACAGCCAGCCGATGCGATGGATTTTCGACGCTGGCTGGGCCGCCGCGCCGTGTGCCATGACCACCGTGGCCAGAGCGGCGAGGAGGCCCGAGATGAAGGCGCGCCGGCAGGCTCCTCGACTCGACCCCATCATGGGCTCGGCGCCGGCACGAGGGACGAGTGATGGTCCACGATGAGCCAGCGTCTGACCCGAATCTGGTAGACGAAGCTGAACCGCGCCAATCGCGAGAGCAGGAGTGACGTGAACACGACCAGGACAGCCGTCATCGACACCTCCTTGCTTCACTCTCGTTCGGGCGCGGGGCAGAGAGAGACTTACGGTGCCTCGACCGCCTTCGAGGCGAGGAGCGCCGTGATGCGCGGCTCATCATATCCCAGGAGCTTCGAGAGCACCGTGTGCGTGTCCTCGCCCACACGATAGGCGGCGGGCCGCCGCGGATGCACGGGCTGGCCGTCGAGATGATACGGGCTCGCCGTCACCCGCACGCTGCCGCGGCCGCGATGCGGGAGGGTCGAAAAGAACTGCCGCTCGGCGAGGTGGGCCGAGGCGATGACCTCCGCGGGATGGAGCACGGGGGCGCAGGGCACGCGGGCCTTCTCCAGCACCTCGAGGGCCGCCTCCACGGTGGAGAAGCCGTCGAGCCACTGGCCGAGAATCTCGCGGAGGGCGCGCCAGTTCTGGCGCCGGCCGTCGGAGGACTTGAAGCGTGGATCATCCGCCAGCTCGGGGCGCTGCATCAGGTTCACCAGCCTCGCCCAGATCACCGTGCCGCCCGCGATCTGAAAGGCGAGATAGCGGTCGCCGATGCGGTGCACCATCATGCCCGGCCGCGGGTTGCCGTGCTCCTTGCCGCCGTTCAGCACCGAGGCGAAGGTGACGCTGTCGGAAGCCACGAGCGCTTCCAGCATGGAGACGTCGAGATAGGCGCCTCGGCCGTTCCGCGCGCGTCGGAAGAGCGCGCCCAGGATGGCCGCGGCGGCATGGGTGGCCGCGAGCATGTCCGCCGCCTGCAGGTTGGAGGCGCGGGGGTGCGCCTCGTCGCCCTGCTCGAGGTGCATCAGCCCGGAAATGGCGTTGGTGATGTGCGCGAAGGCCTGCTTGTGACGCCACGGCCCCGTCTGGCCGAAGCCGGAGATGGAGCAGTAGACGACGTCGGGCTTGACCGCGCGCACCGCCGCGTAGTCGCAGCCCAGGCGTCCGACGACTCCGGGCGCGAAGTTTTCGATAAAGACGTCGGCGTGACGGGCGAGATCGAGCACCACCTGGAGACCGTCCGGGCTCGAAAGATCGATGGCCACGCTCTCCTTGCCCGCGTTGACCCGGGTGAAGTAGCTGCTCTGATCGGTGCGGCCCGGCTCGAGCTGCTGTACGTTGATGCGCGTCTCGTCGCCCGACCCCGGGCGCTCCACCTTGATGACGCGGGCACCCATATCGGCGAGGAGGCGCGTGCAGTAAGGGCCGGCGAGCACGCGGGTGAGGTCCACCACGAGCAGGCCATCCAGCGGGAGCGAATCGTCACGCACCTGCGGGAGTATAGCAGGGCATCTCCGCCTCTGGACGGCGCGGGCGACGATATCGATCTGACGCCGTGTGTTCGAACCTGAAGGAGAGGTGTATCAGAGCCCTCGCGGATTTGATATGCTGGCGCGGGCCCGAGGGGGCACGCCACTACGAGTGCTCAGGAGGTCACGCGATGGCAGAGACAGCGCGGCTGGCGGTGTTCCACGGCACTGGCAGGCCTTTCGAGATCCGAGAGTATCCGGTGCCGGACCCCGAGCCCGGGGCCATGCTGATCAAGATCTCCCTCGCCAACGTCTGCGGCTCGGACATGCACTACTGGCGAGGCGAGCAGGACTACGTGAAGATGGGCCGGCCGCTGCCGCTCAACACCGGCCACGAGCACATGGGCACGGTGGCCAAGCTGGGCCAGGGCGTGAGCGCCGATTCCACGGGGCAGCCTCTCAAGGTTGGCGATCGCGTCTTGTATCGCTACTTCTGCCCGTGCGGGCACTGCAAGGCCTGCCTGCGCCGGCAGTACAAGTCTTGCCCCACGCGACAGGCCAACTGGCTCGTCTCCTGTGAGGTCTGGCCGCACTTCCAGGGCGGCTTCGGCCAGTACTTCTACCTCCGCCCCAATCACGCGGTGTTCAAGATCGGGCCCGAGATCACCGACGAGATGGCGGCGGGCATCAACTGCGCCTACACGCAGGTGTACGCGGGACTGGAGATCGCCCAGCTCCGGGCGGGGCAGACGGTGGTCGTGCAGGGCGCGGGCGGGCTCGGCGTCTACGCCTGCGCAGTGGCGCGGGAGATGGGGGCCGGCCGCGTGGTGGTCATCGACGGCCTCGACGAACGGCTCGAGCTGGCCCGGCAATTCGGGGCCACCGACGTGGTGGACATGCGTCGGCACTCCACGCCCGCCGAGCGGGTGGCCGCCGTCAAGAAGCTCACGGACGACTGGGGGGGCGACGTGGTGCTGGAGCTGGTGGGACATCCCGGCGTGGTGGACGAGGGGTTGCGGATGACGGCGCCCGAGGGGACATACCTCGAGGTGGGCAACATCAACGTCGGCTGGAAGGCGGAGTTCGATCCTTCATGGATCATCTTCGGCAATCGTAAGATCATCGGGCTCGCCCACTACGAGGCGGAGCACCTGCGAGGAGCCCTCGATCTCATGCGCCGCACCCTGACCAAGTATCCGTGGGAGCGCGTGGTCTCCCACAAGTATCCGCTGGAGCAGATCAACGAGGCCTTCACCGAGCAGGACAAGGGCCACGTCACGCGGGCCGCGATCGTCCCCAATTGAGCCCGCCGCGTCGGACCGTGAAAGCGCACTGCTCGTGGTGTCGCGCAGAGGGAGTGCCCGACGATCTCGGCGAGCGCGAGCCTCTCGAGAATACCGGCGACACGTATGGGGTGTGTCCGCGGCACATGGCAGAGGTCCTCACCGCGCCCCGCACCAGGCTCGTCCCCAGCGAGCCTCAGCTCATCGTGGTGGTGGCGGGCCACGATCGCGGCCTGTTCGAGTACCTGACGCGGGGACTGGCCACCGTGGAAGGGGTGCAAGTGATCCTCGACCGCCGGCAAGGGGAGCGGCGGATGTCGCCGCGCCCGGTGAGCGTAGAGCGCCGACAGGGCGATCGGCGTCAGCCGCGCCAGGTCGTCCACTTCATGGGGTGCAGCTTCGTCCGGGCGAGCGCGCCCAGCCACACCGGCGTCTGACCCGCCGCCGCTGAGCCGTGACGGCGCCACGGATCGAGGGGCAGCCGTCGGTCGGCTCGCCTAGCCGACCGCGCCGCCGCTAGCCCGCGGGGTGGAAGGCGTCGCGTCCGCGCTGATACGTCGCCTGCCGCTGCGCGGGATTCCGGTTCACGAGCGGGCGCGCGAACATCGGGTGCGTGTAGCTCCGCACCTCGTGCTCGATCACACACAGCACCTCGAGCGTGTCCACGTCGACGATCTTCTCGAAGCGGTACTGGTAGTCCTGGCTCTCCTCGCTGATGAGGCCATGCTTGTCGAGCCATTCGTGGGGACCCGAGAAGTTCGCGATGTACACGGCGATGTGGTAGCCGTCGTAGGGCCGGATGGGCGCGGTGGTCTCGCGGAACACCAACTCCTGCCGTTGGCCGATGCGCACGTGGGCGGCCAGGCCGTCGGGATCGGGAGTGACGCTGGCCGGCGCGCCCATGACCTTTTCGTAGAAGCGCGCAATGCCCGCCGCGCGTCCGGGCTCCACGGGGAATTCCACGTGGGTGATGCCAAGAATCATGTCGCCGAAGGAAGGCCCCGCCGGATGCAGCCGGAGCTGATTGCCCCACGGCGTAGTGACGGACAGGTACTTGTCCTCCATGCTGCAGGCGAACTTTGTTCCCGCGAGCGCGTCTTTCACGGAGGCGAGGCGCTGGGTCAATGCTTCTAGATCCGGTACCACGATCTCGACGTGCCCGCGCATGAGGTTGGGCTCACCCGTGGGCAGGTGGAATTGCGTCTGCCCCATGTTGATCCACATGTTCTCGATCCCCACCATGATGTACGGATCGCGGGTGAAGCCGAGCCCCTGGATGTAGAAGGCGGTGGCGAGCCGCTGGTCGGGCACACGCACGTTCACGTGCTCCAGCATGAGGATGTTGCCGACGTCCTGCTGTCGCCGATCGTAGCGCTTCATGTCGATCCTCCTCGTGAGCGGGGATGCCGCTTATCCTAGCCCAGGGTGCGCGGAGACGCCACTGCGGGCATTTTACGCTATAGTTCGTTGCCATGGATGCGTGGACGCCGATCTTCACCGACAACGAGCATGTCCAGCGGGCCCGCGGGCTGGCCTCGCAGATCGAAACATGGGCGGACCACATCGAGCGCGAGCGGCGGCTGGCTCGCCCCGTGCTGGACGCACTCTTTGCGCAGGGCATGTTCCGTTTGCTCCTGCCCCGCTCGCTCGACGGCGCCGAGATCGACCCCGTCACCTTCGTGACGGTGATCGAGGAGATCGCCAAGGCCGACGCGAGCACCGCGTGGTGTCTGTGTCAGGCCTCGGGCTGCTC
>DATGCY010000427.1:0-2817 GCA_035311385.1 Candidatus Methylomirabilota bacterium | reverse complement strand
AGCCCGCGGGCCCAGACATCCCGCGTGAGCTCACGGCCTTTGCCCGCATGGCGGGGCTTCCCGCCGGACGAGCGACGGCAGCCCGCTGACCGTGCCGGGCCTCCGACGCGACGAGGGAACCCGAACGATGGCGACATTCGACGTGGTGTTGCGGGGGGGAACGGTGTTCGACGGCAGCGGCGCACCCGGCGTGCCGGCCGACGTGGCGCTGACCGGCGATCGGATCTCCGCGGTGGGCGTGGTGACGGAGCGCGGCCGCACGGAGATCGACGCGCGCGGGATGGCCGTCTCCCCGGGCTTCATCGACGTGCACAGCCACGACGACTTCGCGGTGCTCCTCGGTCCCACCATGTCCTTCAAGGTGATGCAGGGTGTGACCACCGACGTGGTCGGCAACTGCGGCTCGGGCGTGGTGCCCTACGAGGCGGCGGTTCGGCGCTTCGGACGGATCCATCCAGGAGCGACGCCTCCCCCATGGACCGGCTTCGGCCAGTATCTCGCTCGCGTGCAGGAGGCTGGTCCCAGCCTGAACGTCGCCGTGCTCATGGGCCACGGCTCACTGAGGGCGGGAGCCATGGGCCTCGAGCAGCGCGCGCCTACTGCCCAGGAGATGGATCGGATGCGCGCCTGGGTGCGCGAAGGCGTGGAGGCGGGCGCGGTCGGCCTCTCCACCGGTCTCATTTACGAGCCGGGACGCTACGCACGGACCGAGGAGATCATCGCGCTGGCCCATGAGCTCGGCGCGGGCGGCGGCGTCTACGCCACTCATATGCGCGACGAGGCGGGCGGCCTCCTCGATTCCGTGCGGGAGGCCATTCACATCGGCGAGGAGGGTGGCGTCCCCGTGCAGATCTCCCATCACAAGGCGAGCGGCCAGAGCAACTGGGGCAAGGTGCGCGACTCCCTGCGCCTGATCGAGGCGGCCCAGGCCCGCGGCCTCGACGTGCACGCCGACCAGTACCCGTACACGGCAGGCAGCACCTCGCTCTATGCGGTGGTCCAGAATGGCGCGCTCCGGAGAGACAGCCCCGGCGCCGTCGGCTCGCTGTCCGGCGATGCCGTGCTCATCGCCTCTGCGCCGAAGCATCCTGCTTACGAGGGACGGCGCCTCGGCGAACTCGCCGTGGAGTGGGGCATCGACATCGAGGCGGCGGCCGCCCGCATCATCCAGGAGGAGGGGGAGGCGTGCTTCGTCGTGCTCTTTTCCATGGACGAGGCGGACGTGCGCACGGTGCTCGCGCATCCCTCGACCATGATCGGCTCCGATGGCGTGCCCGCCGCGGGGAGCAAGCCACACCCCCGCCTCTACGGCTGCTTCCCGCGCATCCTCGGCCACTACGTGCGCGACGAGCGGGTGCTCGACCTCCCCACGGCGATTCACAAGATGACCGGGTTGCCTGCGGCCAAGTTCGGTTTCGTGGACCGCGGCGCCGTGCGGTCCGGAGCCTTCGCGGATCTCGTCGTCTTCGACCCTGCGACCATCGCCGACGTCGCCACCTACGACGATCCCTGCCGCTTCCCCGCGGGCATCCGCGCTGTCTTCGTCAATGGCACGGCGGTGGCCCGCGACGGCGAGCACACGGGAGCCCGACCCGGGCGAGCCCTGCGGCGCGGCGGGGCGCCCGCGTCGTGACGTACCCCGCAGAACTGGCGTAAAATCCGAGCACCTCACCGCCACCATAGGAGGGCGCCGTGGAATACGGACTCTTCACCATGCCGTCGCATCCACCGGAGTGCAAGCTATACGAGGGGCACCAGTGGGACCTGCAGCAGCTGCGCTGGGCCGATGAGCTGGGCTTCAGCGAGGCATGGATCGGGGAGCATCACACCGCGCCCTGGGAGCCTCATCCCGCGCCCGACCTCCTCGTGGCGCAGGCCCTGCTCCAGACCACGCGCATGCGCATCGGCCCCGGCGGCTTTCTCATGCCCTACCACCATCCCGCCGAGCTCGCCAATCGCGTGGCCATGCTCGATCACCTCGCGCAGGGGCGGCTCAACTTCGGGGTGGCGGCGAGCGGGTTGCCCAGCGACTGGGCCATGTTCAACGTGGACGGCATGGCGGGCCAGCATCGCGAGATGACCCGCGAGGCGCTGGACATCGTCCTCCGCCTGTGGAGCGACGAGCCGGAGTTCGACTTCCAAGGCAAGTACTGGCACGTGACCAAGACGGGCACCCTGCTCGGCACCCTCAAGCCCCACATCGTCCCTCTCCAGAAGCCGCATCCGCCCATCGGGGTGGCCGGGGTGAGCAAGGGCTCCGACACGCTCAAGCTGGCGGGAGAGCGCGGCTTCTGGCCGATGAGCCTGAACCTCAACCCCGCCTACGTGGGCAGCCACTGGGAATCTGTCGAGCAGGGTGCGGCGAAGAGCGGGCGTACACCCAAGCGCTCGGACTGGCGACTCGTGCGCGAGATCTTCATTGCCGACACCGACGCGGAAGCCATGCGCCTGTCCGCGGGGGGCATGATGGGGCGCATGATGCGGGAGTATTTCCTTCCCCTCCTCGAGTCCTTCGGCTTCCTGGAATTCCTCAAGCATCGGCCCGACGTGCCGGACTCCGATGTCACTCCCGAGTACTGCGCCCGTCACAACTGGATGGTGGGTTCGCCCGCCACCGTGACCCAGCGACTGCAGGAGATCTACGACGAGGTGGGTGGCTTTGGCCATCTCCTCCTCTTCTGCTTCGACTACAGCGAGAACCCTCAGGCCTGGCGCCACTCCATGGAGCTGTTCGCGCGCGAGGTGATGCCGCGCTTCAAGGAGCACGTGCCGAAGTAGGCGGGACTGTCCATCGCCGAGGAGGACACGGATGAGGGG
>DATGCY010000426.1:0-21889 GCA_035311385.1 Candidatus Methylomirabilota bacterium | reverse complement strand
TACTCGTAGAGCCCGACCTCGACGTAGCCCGCCACCTCGAAGCGCCGCATCTTGGGCACGAGGCCCACCGCGGTCATCGCCCCCTGGGGTGAGATCACCGTCACCACGTCGCCGGGCACGAGGCCGAGGGTGCGGGCCAGCTCGCGCCCGAGGAGGAGGGCCGGCGCTCCGGAGGTGCGGAGGAGCGGATCGAGGCTGCCGCTCGTGAGCTCGGAGGCGAGCTCGGCGCGGACCGAGGGCGAGGCGAGATCGACGCCGCGGAGGAGGCCCCCCGTCGCGCCCCGCCCCTGCCCGGTGAAGAGGGCCTGCTGGACCACGAAGGGCGTGGCCGATTTCACCCCCGCGACCCCGCGCACCTTCGAGGCAATCTCGGAAGCGTCTGCCACGCCCCTGCCGCCCGAGTCGAGGAGCAGGATGTGGGGGTTGGCGGCGATGATGCGCTCCTTGATGCCGTCCTGGAAGCCCGTCATCACCGCGAGCACGACGATGAGCGCGCTCACGCCGAGAAAGACACCCCCCACGCCGATCCACACGAAGAGGGAGAGATTCGCCCGCTGACCGCGCGCGCGCAGATAGCGCAGGGACAGAAAGAGCTCGAAGGGCGCCCCCCGGCCGCTCATGCGCCGTCCGGCTCCTCCTCGTCGCCGGCCCCCTGCTCCGGCGTGCGGCGCTCGAGGCGAAGGTGGGGAAAGAGGATCACGTCGCGGATGGAGGCAGAGTCGGTAAAGAGCATGGCGAGCCGGTCGATGCCGATGCCTTCTCCCGCGGTGGGCGGCATGCCGTATTCGAGAGCGCGGACGAAGTCCTCGTCCATCCAATGCGCCTCCTCGTCGCCCCGCAGGCGTTCCTGCGCCTGCTCCTCGAAGCGGCGGCGCTGATCGATGGGATCGTTGAGCTCGGAGTACGCGTTGGCGATCTCCCGGCGGCAGATGAAGAGCTCGAAACGGTCGACGAGGCGGAGATCGCTCGCCTTGCGCTTGGAGAGCGGGGAGAGCTCGATGGGAAAGTCTGTCACGAAGGTCGGCTGGATCAGGGTCGGCTCGACTAGGGTGTCGAAGATGTCCTTCCACAGGGCGACCGCTCCGCCTCCCGGCTTGGGCGCGGGCACTCCCGCCGCCACCGCCGCCGCCTCGAGCTTGGCCTCGTCGGTGTCGGGCCCCACGCTGATTCCCACCGCGGCGGAGAGGGCCTCGAAGAAGGGCCGGCGCGGCCAGGGGCCGTCGAGGTCGACGTTCTCGCCCTGGTACGCGAGGGTGGTCTTGCCGAGGATCTCGCGGGCGAGATGCCCGAACATCTCCTCGGTCAGGGCCATGAGGTCCTCGTAGTCGGCGTAGGCCTGATAGAACTCCAGCATGGTGAACTCGGGATTGTGCTGGGTCGAGATTCCCTCGTTGCGGAAGTTCCGGTTGATCTCGTAGACGCGGTCGAGCCCGCCCACGACCAAGCGTTTGAGGTAGAGCTCGGGAGCAATCCGGAGATAGAGCGGCATGTCGAGCGCGTTGTGGTGAGTCACGAACGGCTTGGCCGCGGCGCCCCCTGGGATGGGCTGCATCATCGGTGTCTCCACCTCGAGGAAGCCCCGCGCGTCGAGGAAGGCCCGCAGCTCGCGGATGAGCCGGCTCTTCACCAGGAAGACTTCGCGCACCTGCGGGCTCATGACGAGATCCACGTAGCGGCGGCGATAGCGCGTCTCCACGTCCTTGAGCCCGTGCCACTTCTCGGGCAAGGGTCGGATGGACTTGGCGAGGAAGGCCCACTCGCGCACGGCCACCGTGAGCTCGCCCGTGCGCGTGCGGAAGAGCTCGCCGGTCACGCCGATGAAGTCACCCACGTCGAGGTCGACGAAGGCCGCGAAGCGATCGCCCAGAGCGTCCTGCCGCGCGTAGAGCTGGATCTGGCCCGTCTGGTCCCGCAGATGGGCGAAGCAGGTCTTACCGTGATGCCGGAGGGCCACGATCCGCCCCGCCATGGTGACGGGCGGGATCTGCTTGAGCTGCTCCTCCCCCGCGTCGCGATAGCGATGGGCGAGCTCGCCGCTCCGGTGGGTGAAGGCGAAACGCTGCCCGAAGGGATCGATGCCGCTTGCCCGGAGCGCCTCAAGCTTCTCGAGCCGTCGGCGGATGAGCTCGTTGGTCTCGGGGGGTGGGCCGGAAGGCGTGGGCGCGGCCACTAGGCGGACTTCCCCGAGGCGAGGAACGCCTCGATGAAGGCGTCGATCTCGCCGTCCATCACCGCGTCCACGTTGCCCACCTCCAGCCCCGTACGATGGTCCTTGATGATCTGATAGGGATGGAAGGTGTAGGTGCGGATCTGACTGCCGAAGGCGATCTCCTTCTTCTCCCCCGTGAGCTCGGCCAGCTCCTCCCGCTGCTTCTTCTCGTAGATCTGGTAGAGCCGCGACTTGAGGATGCGCATGGCCGTGTCCCGATTCCTGAGCTGCGAGCGCTCGTTCTGGCAGGCGACCACGATGCCGCTGGGGAGATGCGTGATGCGCACGGCGGAATCCGCGGTGTTCACCCCCTGCCCTCCCGGGCCGGAGGAGCGGTACACGTCGATGCGGAGCTCCTCGTCCTTCACCACCACCTCCACGTCTTCCACCTCGGGGATCACCGCCACCGAGGCGAACGAGGTGTGACGACGCTTGGAGGCGTCGAAGGGGGAGATGCGGATCAGGCGGTGCACGCCGATCTCGCTCTTGAGATAGCCGTACGCGTACTCGCCGGTGATCTCGATGGTGGCGGACTTGATGCCCGCTTCCTCGCCCGGGAGCAGATCGACGACCTCGGCCTTGAACCCCGCGCGCTCCGCCCAGCGTAGGTACATGCGGGTGAGCATCTGGGCCCAGTCCTGGGACTCCGTGCCGCCCGCGCCGGGATGGATGGACAGAATGGCGTTCTTCTTGTCCTGGGGACCGGAGAGCACGATCTTGACGGAGAAGGCCTCGAGAGCCTTCTCGAGGGCGGCCAGGCCCTCTTCGATGCCCGCCGTCTCGCTCTCGTCGCCTGCCTCCGTCGCCATCTCCCAAAGCACGCGGAGATCCTCGGCCTGACGGGCGAGTTCGGAGAATCGCGCGATCGTACGGGCGAGGTCCGCCCGCTCCTGCACGACCTGCTGGGCCTTGCGGCTGTCGTCCCAGAAGCTCGGGGCCGACATCTCCTGATCGATTACCGCGAGGCGCGCTTCCTTGGTTTCGAGGTCAAAGATGCCCCCGGAGGTCCTGCATGCGTTTCTCGACCTCGGCGAGGTTGCGTTTCAGATCGCCTAGCATTCGACGCTGCGTCCTCTCCCGAGCGCCACCGCCCCCGCCGCCGCGGAGAGCGCGACGCACAGGTAGACGAGCCAGTTCCCGAAGCGTGTGTAGAGGGTGGTGCGGGAGCGGAGGGGGACCGAGAGGGTGAGGAAGCCGCGCTGGAAGAGAGGGAGGATCGGGCCCACGCGCCCGTCGGGAGCGATGAGGGCGGACACCCCGGTGTTGGCGGCCCGCGCGATGGCGATGCGGTTTTCCACGGCGCGAAGGGGCAGCGTGGCCAGATGCTGCCAGGGCCCGCTCGTGCGCCCGAACCACGCGTCGTTGGTGATGTTGGCCATGAAGCTCGCGCCTCCACTCGCGAAGCCCCGGAAGAGGTTGGCGAAGATCACTTCGTAGCAGATCACTGTGCCGAGTGGCGCTCCGTCGAGCCTGAACACTGTCTGAGTGGTGCCGGGAGCGAAATCCGAGATGAACTCCGCCCACTGCTTGACGAAGCCGATGACCTCGGCGAGAGGTATGTACTCGCCGAAGGGCACGAGTTGAATCTTATCATACTTGCCGGTAATGCCCTGATCTCCCAGCAGAAAAGCGCTGTTGAGGAACTTACCATTGGGCCCGGGAAGGCGGTCCACCGAGCCCACCAGGATGGGCACACCGGTCTCCCGCACCAGCGAGACGAGCCGGCTCAGCAGCGCCGGGTCGCCGCGGAGGAAGATGGGCGCCGCCGTCTCCGGCCAGAACACCGCGGCGGGCCGGCCCTGCGCGGCCTGGCGCGTGAGGCGTTCGTAGACGCCGAGGATCTCCGCTTGATGCGCGGGATCCCATTTCTGCTCCTGCTCGATCACGGGCTGGATCACGGAGATCTGCACGGAGCGCGGCGGGCGCGCCTCCGGCCCGAACTCTCGCGCGAGGGTGTGCCACCCGAAGCCCAAGGAGAGGGCGAGCAGCGCGGCGACGGCGATCGCGCCGGGCATGGTCCGCCGCGGCCCGAGGATGCACAGACCCGCCACCGACGCGTTCACCGCCACGAGGAGGAAGGAGACGGCGTAGACGCCGCCGAGTTCGGCGATTTGGATCACGGGGAGCGCAGAATGTTGAGAGTAGCCGAGGAGCCCCCAGGGGAAGCCGCCCATGAGCCAGCCACGTATCCACTCGCCGGCGACCCAGAGGACGGGAGCCGTGGCCAGCGCCCAGCCCGCGCCGAGCCGGGGACGAAGCCACGCGATCACACTCGCTATCACGCCCAGGTAGAGGCCGCAGTAGGCGGCGAGAGCGGTGATGGGCAGCCAGGTCACCGGCCAGGGAATTGAGCTGTAGTTCTCGAAGGTGAAGTCGAGCCAGCGCAGCAGCACCACGAAGAAGACGGTGCCGGCGAGCCAGCCGTCTCCCAGTGCCCCGCGTGGGTTTCGCCAGAGGGCGCTGCCGAAAGCGGGCACGAGCCAGAGCCAGGCGAGGAGATGCCAGTCGGTGGTGGGAAAGGAGAGAGCGCCCGCCACGCCTGCGAGCACGAGCGCGATCCGGCGGGTCCACGGCTCCCGGAGGACGGCCAGCGGATCAGGCTCCCAGGGCGAGCCGCTCGGCGAGGATGCGAGGCAGACCGGCCGCGAGAATCTTGGTCGCCGCCGCTCGGTGGTCGTAGCCGACTCGCCGCAGCGTCACCCGGCGCTCCTCCTCGTCCCACAGTACGTAGGCGGCACGGGGATCGCGGTCGCGGGGCTGGCCGACGCTGCCCACGTTGACGATGTAGCGCCGCCCGTCGTGGAAGCTGACCTGGCGGTCATGGTAGCGCGGGCCCGCGAGGTCCTCATGGTCGGGTCCGCCCGAGCCGAGTGACCATACGGCGGGACGGTGGGAGTGGCCCACGAAGCACACGCGCGTCTCGAAGTCGCCGAAGGCGCGGTAGCCGTCCTCGTCCGAGAGGAGATAGTCCCACTCCTCGGGGCGGCGCGGGCTCGCGTGCACGCACGTCGCCTCCCCGATGGTGGTACGCAGGCCGAGGCCGGAGAGATAGTCTGCGTGGTCGGGCTTGAGCTGATCACGGGTCCAGAGGGCAGCCGCCCGCGCCGCGCTGTTGAACCAACGGAGGTCGAGCTTGCCGAGGGCGCCGTGCTCGTGATTGCCCGCCACGATGCGGGCGGCCCGCTCGCCCAGGAGCTCGACGCACGCGATCGGGTCGGCGCCGTAGCCAACCACGTCGCCCAGACAGAGCACGCCGAGCGCACCCTGCCCCGCCGCGTCGGCGAGGACGGCAGACAGGGCTTCGAGATTGCCGTGGACGTCGGAGAGAACGGCGTAGCGCACGGGGACCTCAGCCGGCGGGGCGCAGCTCTTTGTGGATGCGATCCAGGATGCCGTTGAGGAAGCGGCTCGACTCCTGCGTGCTGAATTTCTTCGCGACCTCCAGGGCTTCGTTGATGGCGACCTTGGGCGGCACGTCGGCGCCCCACAGGAGCTCGAAGATCCCCTGGCGCAGAATGTTGCGGTCGACCACGGCCATGCGCTCGATCTCCCAGTGCTCGGTGTACTGGGAGATCAGCTCGTCGATCTTACCCTCGTGGAGCTTGGTGCCGCGTACCAGGCCCTCGGTGAACTCGCGCACCTCGACGTCTACGGGATGCCGCGACCAGAACTCATCGAAATGGGGAACGGGCGAGCCCTCGTCCTGCACGTCCAGCTGGTACAGAAGCTGGAGGGCGAGCTCACGGGCCTTGCGGCGCTTGCCCATCAGTCCCGGCGACGAGAGGTGCCACGGGTGCGCGACCGGAGCTCTCGCTTCCACACCGCCATCTCCAGCGCCGCCCGCGCGGCCTCTTCTCCCCGGTGGCCGACCGAGCCCCCGGCCCGCTCCCAGGCCTGAGCCTCCGTCAGCGCGGTGATGACGCCGAAGCTCACGGGCACTCCCGTGGTCAGGGCGACGGAGGAGAGGCCGCGCGCCGCTTCTCCCGCCACGAAGTCGAAATGCGGCGTCTCCCCGCGGATCACCACGCCCACCCCGACGATGCCCGCGTAGCGTCTCGTGCGCGCGAGGGCGAGCGCGGCCTGAGGCAGCTCGAACGAGCCGGGAACCCAGTGCGTCTCGATCTGTGTGCCCGGCACCCCGCCCGCTTCGAGGGCGGCCACCGCACCGTCGGCGAGCTTCTTGGAGATGGGCTCGTTGAAGCGGGCCGCCACCACCGCGAAGCGGCCGAGGGTCCGGTCGCCACTGATCCTGACGCCCTGAGGAGCGCGGCCGGCCATGTCAGTCGGGCAGCGAGGAGAAGAGATGGCCCATCTTCTGCCGCTTGGTCATGAGGTAGCGGCGATTGGTCTCCGTGGCCGGCACCTCGATAGGCACCCGCTCTACCACCTGGAGCCCGTAGCCCTCGATGCCGACGATCTTCTTCGGGTTGTTGGTGAGGATGCGTAGCTGCTTCGCCCCCAGGTCCACGAGGATCTGCGCCCCGATACCGTAGTGGCGCAGGTCGGCCTGGAAGCCCAAGGCCTGATTGGCCTCCACGGTGTCCTTGCCGTCGTCCTGGATCTCGTAGGCCCGCAGCTTGTTGATGAGGCCGATCCCACGTCCCTCCTGGCGCATGTACACGAGGACGCCGCGGCCTTCACGCTCGATGATGGCGAGCGCCTTGTGGAGCTGCGAGCCGCAGTCGCACCGGCGCGAGCCGAACACGTCACCGGTGAGGCACTCCGAGTGCACGCGTACGAGAACGGGCTCGTCGGTGCGCACGTCGCCCTTGACGAGGGCCACGGGGAGGCGATCGTCCACCGTGGTCTCATAGGCGATGCAGGTGAAGTCGCCGTAGTCGGTGGGAAGTTGGGTGGTCGCGGCCCGCCGTACGAGCTTCTCCTGGTGGATGCGGTACTCGATCAGGTCCTTGATGGTGATGCACAGGAGCCCGTGGCGCTGCGCGAGGGTGAGGAGATCAGGCACCCGCGCCATCCCCCCTTCGTCGTTCAGCACCTCGCAGATCACTCCGGCGGGGGTGCACCCGGCGAGGCGGGCCAGGTCGATGGCGGCCTCGGTATGCCCCGCCCGGCGCAAGACGCCGCCGGGCATCGCGCGGAGAGGAAAGATGTGGCCAGGGCGGGTGAGGTCGTCCGGGCGTGAGAGGGGATTGACGAGAGTGCGGATGGTCACGGCGCGGTCGTAGGCCGAGATTCCCGTGGTGACGCCGCGCCGGGCGTCCACACTCACCGTGAAGGCGGTGCCGAGGGGTGCGGTGTTGTCGTTGACCATCATGGGGATCTGCAGCTGGTCCAGGCGATCGGGGAGCATGGGCATGCACATGAGGCCGCGGCCGTGCATGATCATGAAGTTGACGGCTTCCGGGGTGGCTTTGTCGGCGGCCATGAGGAAGTCCCCTTCGTTCTCGCGATCCTCGTCGTCCACGACGATGAGGATCCGCCCTGCGCGGACCTCCTCCACCGCTTGCTCGATCTTCGCGAACTCCCGCCGCCCCTGGGTCGTCACGATGACTCCTCTCGTACCTTGAGCGATCGCAGCACGTACTTGCCGATCACGTCCATCTCCAGGTTCACGCGCCGGCCCGGCTTGCAGCTCCCCAGCGTGGTGCGCTCCAGTGTATGCGGGATGACCATGACCTCGAAAGCCCGGTCATCGAGCGCGGCCACGGTGAGGCTGACGCCGTCCACGGCCACCGAGCCCTTGGGAATGAGCAGCGGGGCGAGGGCGGGATCCTGCCACTCGACGCGAATGCGCGCGGTCTCGCCGTCTGTCTTGGACGCGGTGACGAGGCCGATGCCGTCCACGTGACCCAGCACGAGATGGCCGCCCACGAAGCCGTCGAGCCGCATCGGGCGCTCGAGGTTTACGTGATCGCCCGCTTCGAGATCGCCAAGCGCGCTTCGCGCCAGCGTCTCGGGCCCGAGGTCGAAGGCCAGGTGCTCGCCGCCGAGCTCCACCGCGGTGAGACACACCCCGTTGACGGCGAGGCTCGAGCCCAGCTCCATGCCGTCGCGGGCGACCGTAGCGTGGACGACGAGCCGCGATCCTTCCCGTCGCACCACTTGCCCTGTCTCCTCGACGATGCCCGTGAACATCTCAGTGCGCTCCCCGCCTGACGCTGGCCTCGACAACCCAGTCGGCGCCCACGGAGCGCACGGAGACGCCCTCGAGTCGGATGCCTTCGGGAAGCGGCAGACCTGAACCGGCCACCGGACCTGGGGCGGCGTCGCCGCCCAGGAGGATGGGAGCGCCGAAGGCCACGATGCGGTCGACGAGGCCGGCATCGAGGAACGCCCCAGCGAGCTGACCGCCGCCTTCCACGAGCACGCTGCTCACGTCGAGCGCGCCCAATCGCGCGAGCAGATCCCCCACCTCCACGCGTCCCTCGTGCGCCTTACAGCGGAGGACGGTGATGCCGCGAGCCTCGAGAGCAGCCAGGCGCTCGGGATCGGCGGCATCGGTGGCGGCGACGACCGCGCGCTCGGAACGTGCCGCGCCCTCGCTTCCGCGAATCACCCGCGCGGTGACGGGCAGGCGCGCCCGGCTGTCCACCACCACGCGGAGGGGCTCGCGTGGCCACGCCAAGCCCAGCCGCACGTCCAACGCGGGATCGTCGGTCAAGGCGGTGCCGATGCCCACCACGACGGCATCGGCCCAGCTGCGCAGCCGATGCGCCTCGAGACGCGCGCCGGTACCGGTGATCCAGCGCGAGAGGCCACGGCCATCGGCGATCTTGCCGTCGATGGTGGCCGCCCACTTGAGGGTGACGTGGGGCCGGCCGAGGAGCGAGTTCGCCACGAAGACGCGGTTGAGGAGGAGCGCCTCATGCTTCCGGCAGCCACTCAGCACCTCGAGGCCCGCGGCGGCGAGGGCGGCCATGCCGCCTCCGAGCACGCGCGGGTTCGGATCGGCCATGGCCGCCACCACCCGCCGAATGCCGGAGGCTTTCACGGCATCCGCGCAGGGCGGTGTGCGCCCGGTGTGATTGCAGGGCTCGAGGGTCAGGTAGAGGGTGGCGCCCCGTGCCCGCTCGCCCGCCTCGCCCAGCGCGGCAACCTCGGCGTGGGGCCCGCCCGCTCTCGAGTGAAAGCCCGCGCCGACCGCGCGCTCGTTGGCGACGATGACCGCTCCCACCATGGGGTTGGGCGACGTCAACCCGGCGCCGCGCTCGGCTAGCTCGAGGGCACGGCCCATCCAGCGGAGGTCCTCCACTCGGAAGGCGACGGTCATGCCGGCACGAGCCCATCCACGAAGATCTTCGGGTCGAAGGGCTGGAGATCCTCGATCTGTTCGCCCACGCCCACGAGCTTGATGGGGACGCCGAGCTCCCGGTAGATGCGGACCACGATGCCCCCCTTGGCCGTGCCGTCGAGCTTGGTCAGCACGAGGCCCGTGAGCCCCACCGCCTCGTGAAAGAGCTTGGCCTGTTGGATGCCGTTCTGCCCCGTGGGCGCTTCGAGCACCATCAGGTTCTCATGGGGCGCACCGGGAAGCTGGCGCGACACGACCTTGCGCAGCTTGCTCAGCTCGTCCATCAGGTTGGACTTGGTGTGGAGTCGGCCCGCGGTGTCCACGAGGAGCACGTCCACGCCGCGGGCGGTGGCGGCCTTGACCGCGTCGAAGACCACCGCGGCGGGATCTGCTCCGGTGGCCTGGCGAATCACGTCCACCTCGGCCCGCCGGCCCCACTCCTCGAGCTGCTCCACCGCGGCAGCGCGGAACGTATCGGCGGCGGCGAGAAGCACGCTCTTGCCTGATCTGCGGAGCGACGCGGCAAGCTTTCCCGTGCTGGTGGTTTTGCCCGCGCCGTTCACACCGAGCATGAGTATCACGCTCGGCTTCGCGATGAGCTCGAGGGACGCCGCCGAGCCGGCCAGCGCTTCCTCGAGGAGCCGACGCAGCAGGGCGCGCACATCCTGGCTGGTGAGCGCACCCGTACGTTTGGCCTCGGAGCGAAGGCGGGCCACGATTTCAACGGCGTCGGCCGCTCCCAGGTCGGAGGCGATCAGCAATTCCTCCAGCTCCTGGAGCATGGCCTCGTCCACGGGTCGGCCGAGAGCGAGGAGACCGTCGAGCCCCTGCTCGATGGCCTGCCGGGAGCGCTCGAGGCCTTGCTTGAAGCGGTCCGCCCACCCGCTGAAGAAGCCCATCAGGATCCCGACCCCGGCTGCTCCAGGGGAAGGACGAGCCGCTGTATCACGGCGCCACTCGCTCCGAGCGAAGGCAGGCGCTTGCCGTTCAGATCGATCTCCACGCCGCCCGCATTGCCGACGGTCAGCGTGAAGCGCTTCGTGGCGTTCCACTCCCTCACCGCTCCTGTCGGCAGGAGCTCTTCCGCCACCCGCCCGTCGTCGACCTGCACGCGCAGCCACGTGGGCTCGACGGTTCGGACGACCAGGTGATGGCTGCCGGGCTTGGTTTCCGCCGCCGCCGCGGCCGTCGTCCCGGCGGAGGAGGTGCTGACAGACGTCGCCGGCGTCGCCGAGTTCGTCGACGCAGTCACGAGTGCGCTCGACGGGGCGGCGGATGCCGTCGCGTCCGATGTCCCCGGCGGCGCGGGAGCGGCGGGGAGGACCGCGGCAGGGGCCGGCGCCTTGGCGGGGTTCGGCATGCTCGACGAAACCGGCGGAGCTGCCTTCGGCACGTCCTCTCGAGCGACGGGTACCGGGCTCGCGCTCTTCCGGGAGGATTGCAATCCTACGCGGAGCACGAGGAGACTCAAGCCCAGAACCACGAAGAGAACGACGCTGATCACGAGAGGGCCGGACAATCTCGAGCGCCCCGAGAGAAGGGGCCGCCCTGGACCGTGAGCAGGCGCCGGCTCGCCCGTCGACTCCCGGTACAGGTCAAGCGCGTGATCGGGCGGGCATTCGAGGAACTCACAGTAGGCGCGGATGAAGCCCTTGACGAAGACGGGCGCGGGGAGCTCGCCCGGGGTGTCTTCTTCGAGGGCCTCCAGGTGGCGGCGGCCGACCCGGGTCGAGCGCGCGATGTCATCGAGGGACATGCCCTTGGCCTCGCGCAGGCCGCGCAGGTAGAGTCCGAGAGAGTTCATCGAAGCCTCCCGGGGAGTCTACGCCCTAGGGAGGCGGAAAGTCAAAGGGCGAGGGTAGTTACGCGTCGGTCAGCTTGACGGAAACGAGGCGCGAGAGGCCGGGCTCCTGCATGGTAACGCCGTACAGCACGTCGGCGGCTTCCATGGTCTTCCGGTTGTGGGTGATCACGATGAATTGAGTCTGCGAGCAGAGCTCGCGGAGCACGCGAATGAAGCGGTGGATATTGGCGTCGTCCAGAGGGGCATCCACCTCGTCGAGCACGCAGAAGGGGCTGGGCCGGAAGTAAAAGATGGCGAAGAGGAGAGCGAGGCCGGTCAGCGCGCGCTCGCCGCCCGACATCAGGGTGACGGCCTGGAGCCGTTTCCCGCGCGGCTGCGCCATGAGCTCCACTCCCAGCTCCAGCGGATCGTCCTCCCCTTCTTCGGGCGGCACCATGCGAAGCTCCGCTCGCCCGCCCTCGAAGAGTCGCTGGAAGATGCCCGAGAAGTGCCGATTGATCTCCTCGAAGGCTTCCTGGAAGCGCTCCTGCGCCGTTCGCGTCATGCCGCGGAGCGCCCGATCGAGGTCCTTCATCGACTGCACGAGGTCGTCGTGCTGGCTACGGAGGAACTCCAGCCGCTCCTGCAGCTCGCGGTACTCGTCGTCGGCGACCAGGTTGACGGGGCCCATGCCCTCGAGCTTTGTCCCCAGCTCTTCGTGGCGGAGGCGCACCGCTTCCAGATCGCGGGTGGAGTCGTGGGCCGCGAGCAGGGCGTCGACTCCGTCCACGGTGTGCCGACGTCCCGCCTCCTGAAGCAGCTCCTCGCGCCGCACCCGGCCTTCCGTCTCCTTCAGATCGAGCTCGTGGATGCGCGAGACGAGGCCGTCCAAGCTCCGATGCGCTTCGCGCATCTCGCTCTCCATGGTCTGCCGCTCGTCGAGGCGGCGCCCGTGCTCTTCCGCGAGCATGGCCACGTCGCGCTCCTTGGCATCGCGCTCCGCGCTCACGTCTCGAGCGCGCTGATCGGTGAGGCCCTGTTCGCGGCTCAGCTCCTCTCGCCGCTCCAAGAGCTGTGCCCGGCGATTCGACGCCTCTTCGAGGCGGAGTCCGCACTCGACCGCGATCTCGCTCAGGCTGTCGATCTCGCGGCCGAGGGCCTCCACTCGCTCCAAGACGGTGGCGAGATCCACGCGGCAGGCCGTGGCCCGGGCCACGATGGACGCCTCCTCGGCTTGGTCCGCCTCGAGAATGGCGCGGAGGGTAGCCATCTCGCGCTCGATCGACTCTTCCCTCGCGGCGACCTGAGCCATCCGGCCTTCGAGGGCGTCCAGTTCCTCGTGCGCCGTCGCCGACTCGCCTCCGAGCTGACGTCCTTCGACCTCGAGGGTGTCGAGATGACGGAGCACGCGCTCCGCCTCACGCCGCGCCGCTTCGAGATCCTTCTCGCCGGTGAGACGCGCGGTCTCCTGGGCGTGCACGGAGACTTGGAGCACCTCCTGACGGCCCCGCAGTGACTCGACCTCGCGATCGAGGAGGTGGAGCCCGTCCTGTTGCTCCTCCGCCTGCAGCGCGAGATCGCCGAGCTCCTCGGAGAGCTGTCTGAGGGCCCGCTTCCGGCCGAGCAGCGAGTGGTCGTTCGCCTGCCGCTCGTTCTGCCTCCGGCCTCCCGTGAGCGCACCCGCCGGAGACAGCACCTCGCCCCCGCGCGTGACATAGGTTGCCGCGAAGCCGGGGCGTCTCCACAGTCTCTCCGCCACGTCGAGATCGGCGACGATGCCGACGCGGCCGAGCAGATGCCGGATCAGCTCGGCGTGGGGGCCGCCCACGAGACGATCCGCCCAGGTGATCTCGGGATCCTCGCCCGGCGCCTCCCCCGAGCTCGAGGCCATCGTCTCGAGGGACACGAGCGTGGCGGCTCCCGCCCCTTCCCGTTCGAGGTAGGCAAGCGCGCTACGCGCGTGCTCGAAGCGCTCCACGATCACCCACTGGAGGCGGTCGCCGAGCACGGCCTCCACGGCGGGTTCGAGACCCGGAGGCACGTCCAGGAGATCGGCCACCGTCCCGATCACGCCCGTCACCGGGCTCGCCGCGTGCGAGGAGAAGAGTGATCGCACGCCGGCGCCATAGCCTTCGCGCTCGCGCTCCAGCCGGCTCAGCGCCTCGCGGGCCGATTCCTTGGCGGCGATGGCGACGCGCACGGTGGCCAGCGCCTCCTGGGCCTGGACCCGCAGAGTCTCCTGCCGTCCCAGCTCCTGCTCCACCTGCTCACGCTCGCCGGAGAGGAGGGAGAGCTGCACGCCCGTCTGCTCGAAGCTCGTCTCGAGGCGCCGTCGGGCGGCGGCCAGCGTGTCCGCCTCGGTGCGGGCGGCCGCCGTCTCCCCTTCCAGGCGCTCGCGCCGCCGTCCGAGCTGCGCCACGCGTTCACGCAGCTCGCCCGCATAGCGGGTTAGCTCGGCGCGATCACCCGCGGCCCGGATCTGCTCCAGACGAAGGGCCTCGACGGCGGAGCGACGAAGCGAGAGCTCGGCCCGTCGCGCCTCGAGGTCGGCGTCGAGACTCCGCCCCTGGTGGTCCAGGATGGTGAAGCGCTCGCGGGCTTCCGCAAGGGCACGGATGGTGTCCTCGCGCTTCACGGCGAGCTCGGTGCGCCGGTCGGTCAAGGCGCGGATCTCCTCGCCCAGCCGGAGCTCTTCTTCGCCCAGCTCCCGGATCTGCGAGCCCATCTGCTCGCGGCGCTCCAGCAAGCGCTCGACCTCGCCCTGGAACTTCTGCGCGGATTGACGGAGGTCGGCGAGCCGATACTCACTCTCCTGGATGGCCGCGCGCAGGGTAGCCTCGCGGGCCGAGAGCTGGGCGATCATCACGCGCCGCTCGTCCTCCTCGGCACGGAGGCGGGCGACCTCCTGAAGGAGCGCTTCGTGGGCCGCGGTGAGCCCCGCATAGTCCGCGGCTAGCATGGCGAGGTCCAGCGTCTGCCGCTCCTGATGGAGCGCCTTGTACTGCTGCGCCTTGCGGGCCTGACGCTCGAGCGAGCCGACCTGACGCTTCACTTCGTCCATGACGTCGCGAACCCGCTGAAGATTTTGCCGGGTCGCCTCGAGCTTGCCTTGCGTCTCGCTACGCTGCTGCTTGTAGCGCGCCACCCCCGCCGCTTCCTCGATGAAGATGCGCCGTTCCCAGGGTTTGGCGGTGAGGACGTGGTTGAGACGATCCTGATCCATCAAGGCGTAGGCCTTGGGATTCACGCCCGTACCCGCGAAGAGATCCTGCACGTCGCGGAGGCGGCACACGCTCTTGTTGAGGAGGTATTCGCTCTCGCCTGTGCGGTAGAGCCGTCGCGCGACCCCGACCTCGCTCCACGGCACCGGGAGGCCGCCGTCGTTGTTGAAGACAAGTCCGACCTCGGCGAGGCCGACCGCCTTGCGCGAGGCGGAGCCGTGGAAGATGACGTCCTCCATCTTCTGGCCGCGGAGGGTCTTCGGACTCTGCTCGCCGAGGGCCCAGCGGATCGCATCGGCCACGTTCGACTTGCCACAGCCGTTCGGGCCCACGATGCAGGTGACGCCGGAGAAGACCTTGAGCTCGGTCTTCTCCGCGAACGATTTGAAGCCCTGGATGACGATCTGTTCGAGGCGCATAGGGTCGCCAGACGCCGGCGCGTCTATGGATACCACGGCCACCCGGAAAGTCCAAGAAAAAACCCCCACGGACGGGGGTCGGCCCGGCGTGCGGGTACTAGATGGGGGGGCCGATCGCTCTCAGGCGCCCTTGAGGAGGCAGCACTTCTTGTACTTCTTTCCGGATCCGCAAGGGCAGGGATCGTTGCGTCCCACCTTTGTCCCCGTAGCCACCCGCGGCTCGCTCGGCGAGTTCTGACCATTGCTGCCGTGGCTCTCCCGCCACCGCGGCACCGGGGCAAGAGCGGGGGCGGCCTGACGCTCAGTAGTGAGGTCCGCTCCGCCGATGCGCACTTTGAAGAGCTGCTCCAGGACTACGTCCTTCAGGTGATCCATCATCTCCTGGAACATGTCGAAGGCTTCCTTCTTGTACTCGGTCAGCGGGTCACGCTGCCCGTAGCCGCGAAGGCCGATGCCTTCCTTCAAGTGATCCATGTTGAGGAGGTGGTCTTTCCAAAGCTGGTCGATGCCGCGGAACTCGCCGTCTTCCCAGCGGAGGCCGAGGAGGATCCAGCGCTCCAGGCGGTGGAAGAGCTCGGCGCCGACCTGCCGTTCGCGTTCCTCGTAGAGATGGCGCACGCCGTCCTGCACCACGGACTCCAGGGCCTCCGTCGAGCCCGCCTCCACCGCGTCCGAGGCCTCGGGGGGCAGGCGGAGATCGAACTGCCGATACATGGCCTCGTTGAGCCCAGTGATGTCCCAGTCGTCGGCGTGCATGTCGCGGGAGGCGAAGCGATGCACCGTGCCCTCCGCGACTTCCTCGGACCACTCGAGCACGCGCTCCTGCTGGCTCTCACCGTCCAGGATGTCGCGGCGGAGTCCGTAGACGATCTCGCGCTGCTTGTTCATCACGTCGTCGTACTCGAGGAGGTGCTTGCGGATCTCGAAGTTGCGCGTCTCCACCCGCTTCTGGGCGGTGCCGATGGCGCGGGTGACCAGCTTGTGCTCGATCGGCTCTCCTTCCTCCATGCCGAGACGCTCCATGATGCGCTGGATGCGCTCGGAGCCGAAGATGCGGAGGAGGTCGTCCTCCAGGGAGAGGTAGAAGCGCGAGGAGCCGGGATCGCCCTGGCGGCCGGAGCGGCCGCGGAGCTGATTGTCGATGCGCCGTGACTCGTGGCGCTCCGTGCCGATGATGTGCAGGCCGCCGAGCTTGACCACCCGCTCGTGCTCCGGCTCGGTCACCTTGCTCGCTTCCTCCCAGGCGGCCTGGCGCTCCGCGGGCGGAGCGAGGGCGGGGTCGAGTCCCTTCTTCCTCATTAGCTCCTTGGCGAGGAAGTCGGGATTGCCGCCGAGGAGGATGTCGGTGCCGCGCCCGGCCATGTTGGTGGCGATGGTGACGGACTTCTCCCGGCCCGCCTGCGCGACGATCTCCGCCTCACGTTCGTGGTACTTGGCGTTCAGCACCTGGTGAGGGATGCCGCGCTTCTTGAGGAGCCGCGAGAGATGCTCCGACTTCTCGATGGAGACCGTGCCCACGAGGACGGGCTGGCCCTTCTCGTGGCAGCCGGCGATCTCCGCGCTCACCGCCTCGAACTTCTCCCGCTCCGTCTTGTAGACGACGTCCGGATAGTTGACGCGGGACATGGGCCGGTTGGTCGGGACGACCGTCACGTCGAGCTCGTAGATCTTGGCGAACTCGTCGGCCTCGGTGGCGGCCGTGCCCGTCATGCCGGCGAGCTTGTCGTACATGCGGAAGTAGTTCTGGAGGGTGATGGTGGCCAGCGTCTGATTTTCCGACTCGATGCGGACCCCTTCCTTGGCCTCGACCGCCTGGTGGAGGCCGTCGGACCATCGCCGTCCGGGCATGAGGCGCCCGGTGAACTCGTCCACGATGATGACCTGCCCCTCCTTCACCACGTAGTCCACGTCCTTCTTGAAGAGGGCGTGGGCCTTGAGGGCCTGGCTGATGTGGTGGAGAACTTCCATCTGGGAGGGGTCGTAGAGGTTCTCGACATTGAGGAGCCGCTCGCAGTGCGAGATCCCCTGCTCGGTGAGGGAGACGGCTCGGGACTTCTCGTCCACGATGTAGTCGCCCGGCGCCTGCGCCTCGATCTCCGAGAGCTTGCCCTCCACGATGGTGGCGGCCCGCTTGAGCTTCGGGATGATGCGATCGATCTTGTAGTAGCGGTCGGTGGAGCCCTCGGCCGGACCGGAGATGATCAGCGGGGTGCGCGCCTCGTCGATGAGGATGGAGTCGACCTCGTCCACGATGGCGTAGTGGTGCTCGCGCTGCACCATCTCCTCGAGGGTGAAGCGCATGTTGTCCCGGAGATAGTCGAAGCCGAACTCGTTGTTGGTGCCGTAGGTGATGTCCGCGTGGTACGCCTCGCGCCGGGAGCACGGGCGCAGGTTGGCCAGCCGGATGTCCGGCGAGGCGTACGAGGGGTCGAAGAGGTACGAGACCTCGTGCTGGATCACGCCCAGGCTGAGGCCCAAGGCGTGATAGATGGGTCCCATCCACTGCGCGTCGCGGCGGGCGAGATAGTCGTTAACGGTGACGATGTGCGTGCCCAGCCCGGGGAGGGCGTTCAGGTAGGCGGGCAGCGTCGCCACCAGGGTCTTGCCCTCGCCGGTTGCCATCTCCGCGATCTTGCCCTGGTGGAGGACGATGCCGCCCATGAGCTGCACGTCGAAGTGCCGCATGCGCACGGTGCGCCGGGCCGCCTCGCGGCAGGCGGCGAAGGCTTCCACGAGGAGATCGTCGAGCTCAGCGCCGTCGGCGAGCCGCTTGCGGAACTCGCCGGTCTTGGCGCGCAGCTCGGCGTCGGACACCCGCTCCAGCTCGGGGGCGAGCGCGTTGATCGACTCGACGGCTGGACGCATGCGCTTGGCATCGCGCTCGTGCTTGGTGCCGAAGACGGCACGGACAAGGACATTCAGCATGATCTGTATCTTACACTACTCGGCGGGACGGGCTGCTCTGAGCAGCTCGCGCGCATGGCGTCGCGAGGTGTCCGTCACGTGCTCACCGCCCAGCATCCGCGCCACTTCGTTCACCCGCTCCGGCGCGTCGAGCGCGGTCACCGTGGTGCGGGTCGCTCCCTTGATCACGCGCTTGTCCACCATGAGGTGATGCTCGGCGAAGGCGGCGATCGGTGCGAGATGGGTGACGCAGAGGACCTGACGGCCGGACGCGGTCTGGCGAAGCTTCTGGCCCACCGCGTCGGCCACTCGCCCGCCGATGCCTGCGTCGACCTCGTCAAAGACCATGGTCGGCACGTCCTCGGCGGCGGCGAGAATGGTCTTGATGGCGAGCATGGTGCGAGATAGCTCACCGCCCGACACGACTTTGGCCAGGGGCTTCAGGTCCTCGCCGGGATTGGCGGAGAGCAGAAACTCGACCGTCTCCGCTCCCCGGGGACCGATGCGCCAGCTGCCATCGCCCGTCGACAGGTCGTCGACCCCCGCCCGGTCGCGACGAAGGGGCGCCCGAAAGCGCGCATGGTCCATCCCCAGAGCACGGAGTTCGCGCTGGATCAGACGCTCGAGCCTCTTCGCGCCCTCCTCCCTCGCCTCCGAGAGCACGCGGGCGCCTCGCGCCGCCGCCGTGGCGCTGGCCGCCACCTCCCGCTCCGTCTCCTCCGCGATGGCCTCGTGGCGCTCCAGTCGGTCGAGGGCGGCCGCGATCTCTGCGCGGTACGCGGCTACCGTCGCCGCCGTCTCGCCGTACTTCCGCTTGATGCCGACGATGGCGTCGAGCCGCTCGTCGATCTGCTGCAGCCGGTCCGGGTCCATGACCGCGCGGTCCCTGAGCGCACGCACGCGCGCTACGGCATCCTCGACGTAGGCCTGGGCGCCGTCCAAAGCCTCCAGAGGCGTCGCCGCATCCGGATCGAACCGCGCAAGGTCGCGCAGCAGCGCGCCCACGCGCGCGAGCCGAGAGGTGACGGCCTGCCCGTCCTCGTGGAGCAAAGCCATGGCTTCCTGAAGTCCCGCGAAGATGCGCTCGGCGTTTTGCAGACGCCGACGCTCCGCACGCAGCTCGTCCTCCTCGCCCTCCCGGAGCTGCCCGGCATCGATGTCCGACAGCTCCCAGCGGTAGCGCTCCTCCTTCCGAGCGCCCTCGCGCGCCTCGTCGCGCAGCTTCACGAGCGCGGTGCGCGCGGCATCCCAGCGCGTCCAGAGCTGGCCCAGCGCGTCTCTCGCCGCCTCGGCCTCGACGAAGCGATCGAGGACTTCGAGCTGGCGTGCCGGCTCCATGAGGCGCTGATGCTCGTGCTGGCCGTGAATCTCCACGAGGAGATCGCCCAGGCGCTCGAGCAAGCCGACGGTGGCCGCCGAGTCGTTGACAAACACGCGGTGCCGCCCGGACCGTGAAAGCTCGCGTTTGACGATCAGCTGGCCGTCGGGGGCGGGGTGGCCGGACTCTTCCAGCGCGGCGACGAGGGGGCTCGTCGATGGGATCTCGAACACCGCTTCTACCGACGCCGAGTCCGCGCCCGTCCGGATGAGATCGGGCTGGGCTCGGGCGCCGCGCACGAGGAGGAGGGCATCGATGACGATGGACTTGCCCGCTCCCGTCTCTCCCGTGAGTACGTTGAGCCCGGGGCCGAAAACGACCCGAGCTTCCTCGACCACGGCGAGGTTCCGGATGGCGAGCTCACGCAGCATGGCAGTCTCCATGCTAGATCGCGCGGGCGGGAGGCTTCAAACCGTATCGCAACCGTGACAGCGGCCGGTGAGTGGCGCCGTCACCCGCAACGCCCTACCGCTCCCCCCACTTGAGCTTGGTCCTGAGGACAGAGAAGAAGTGCTTCTGCGGGAAGCGGAGGAGCCGGATCCGTGCGGTGGCCTGATGGACGGCGACCACGTCCCCCTCCTTCAATGCGAAGCCGACCTGCCCGTCGAGGGTGACCATGACATCTTGATCCGATTGCAGGGTCACCTCGATGCGCTGATCCGCGGGGAGCACGATCGGCCGGTTGGTCAGGGTGTGGGAGCAGATCGGCGTCAGCACGACCGCCGGCATGGTCGGGAAGACGATGGGCCCGCCCGCGGAGAGTGAGTAGGCGGTGGACCCCGTGGGGGTGGAGATGATCAGCCCGTCGGCACGGTAGCCGGTGGCAAACTGCCCATCCACCGAGACGGCGAGATTGATGATCCGGCTCATGGCGGACTTGGTGATCACCACGTCGTTGAGGGCCACGTACTCCGAGAGCCTCTCGCCATGTCGCCAGACCTGGGCGGCGAGCATCACGCGCTCTTCGATGAAGAGGCCGCCGGCGAGGAGGGCCTCCAAGGCCGGGAAGAGCTCGTCCACCGTCAGCGCGGTGAGAAAGCCGAGTCCGCCCAGATTCACCCCGAGAATCGGGACGCCAAGATCGCCCACGAGCCGCGCCATGGAGAGGAGCGTGCCGTCTCCGCCCAGCACGAGCACGAGGTCGACCTGGGCAGGGAGATCCGGCTTGCGAACCGCGGTGGCCCGCGATTCGGGACATAGCTCGGCCGTCTCCTTCTCCAGGAATGGCTGCAGGCTGCGCTCCTCGCACCACGCGAGCAGCCGCTCCACGACGCCGCGGGCCTCGGCCCGGTCGGTCTTGGCGACGATGCCGATCCGCTTCATGCTGGCTCGGGCGACTCCGCGGCGCGGGTGATGAGGCTGTCCAAATCGGCGATGGTGCGCCCGGTGCGGGTCAGGTGGAGGAAGAATTCCCGATTGCCCTTCGGACCTTTCAGCGGCGAGGAAGTGACGCCACGCACGTGCCAGCCGTGGAGGACACAGAATCTGGCCACGCGCGAGATGACCGTCTTGTGATGGCTGGCGTCGCGCACCACGCCACCCTTGCCCACCAGCCCCTTGCCGATCTCGAACTGCGGCTTGATGAGCACCACCACCTCGCCTTCGGAGGTGAGGACGTTGAAGACGGAGGGGATGATCTTCTCAACCGAGATGAAGGACACGTCCACGGTGGCAAGGTGCGGAGCATCCGGAAAGGCGTCGGAGGAGAGCTGCCGGGCGTTGGTCTTTTCCATGACCACCACTCGCCCATCCGCACGCAGGGAGGCGTCGAGCTGGCCCTGCCCCACGTCCACCGCATACACGCGCGTGGCGCCCGCCTCGAGCAGGCACTGGGTGAAGCCTCCGGTGGAGGCGCCCACGTCGAGGCACACGCGTTGCTTGGGGGAGACCGCGAACGCCTCCAGCGCGTGCGAGAGCTTGTCGCCGCCCCGGCTGACGAACTTCTGCTTCGCCGTGAGCCGAAGCTCGGCGCCGGGCGCCACGAGCGTCCCCGGCTTGTCCACGCGCTTGCCGTCCACGGTGACGGCGCCGGCCAAGAGGAGGCGGGCCGCCTTCTCGCGGCTCTCGCACAGCCCTCGCGCCACGAGGGCCACGTCGATGCGCTCCTTGACCTTTGCCTGCCCGGCGGGCGCCCGGCCCTTCACCTCACGCGCCGCCGCGGGACTCGGCCTCTTCATGGTCGCCTTCTTCACGCAATCTCCTTTCTCCAGCCCGTGATGCGGTCACGAAAGTCCTGGGCGAGCCCCTGTGCTCGGTCCCGCTCTCCTGCCTCCGCGATGACGTGGAAGATGGGGCGATCGGCATCGGGGATCGCCGCCACCCAGTCCTCGCCCATTTTCACCCGCACACCTTCGATCAGCTCGACGTCGCCGCCCTTGGTCGCCTCGATGAGTCGGCGCATCACCGCACCCTTGCGCTCGTCGGGGCACGGTACCTCGAGCCGCGCCACGTGGCTCTCGGGCACCGCGCGTGTGAGTTGATGAAGCCTGACGTCGAGCCGCGCCATCATCTCGAGGATCCGCACCACCGCCGACATGCCGTCGAAGGCGGGGTGGAAGCTCGGGAAGATGAGCCCACCCACCTCCTCGCCGACCAGCGCGACGTCGGACGCGAGCGCCGCCTCGGTGAGAGCGCGGGCGGTGCCGCGCGACCGGGTGACCTGGAAACCATGCTCGGCCGCCATGCGCTCGACGGCGCGGGAGGCGGTGACGGGCACCACGATG
>DATGCY010000425.1:0-7080 GCA_035311385.1 Candidatus Methylomirabilota bacterium | reverse complement strand
GGCGCCTCGCCGATGAGTCCCGCCTTGAGCACGCCGCCCGGGCGCGGCTGCTCCTGCGCGGATGCGCCGGGGACGAACGCCAGGGCGAGCAGCGAGAGCAGCGCGAGGGCGCGAGTCAGCATGAAGCCCTCCTCAGAGTGGTTTGATGTGGGGGCGGCCTTCCCAGGTGAGCGCGGTGAGGGGCACCTCCGCCTCCGTCCCGTCCTGGAAACCCACCACCACCGTCTGCTTGAGCACGCGGAGCGAGCGCACCTTGCCCGTCATGCAGCCCTGGCTGCCGCAGTCCGCCTGGCAGGCCGTGCCCACCTTGGGCAGGTGCTTACGGAGCTGATCGTAGGTGGAGAACTCGTAGAGCAGGCAGCACTTGAGCCGGCCGCAGTTGCCAAGGAGCCGGCTGTCCGTGAGCGGCATGTCCTGGGCCTTGGCCATCTTGACGGAGATGGGGTCGAAGCCCTTGAGATACGACGAGCAGCAGAGCTGCCGGCCGCAGGGACCGATACCGTCCATGAGCTTGGTCGTATCGCGCGCCCCGATCTGTCGCATCTCGATGCGGGCGTGGAACTCGTGGGCGAGGTCGCGGACGAGATCGCGGAAGTCCACCCGCTCCTCCGCGCTGAAGAGCACGGTGACGCGGCGATGGCGCGGATCGATCTCCACGTCCACGATCTTGAGCCGGAGCCCGCGGCCGCGCGCGCGCCGCCGGCAAGTCTCGGCGTGGCGCAGCTCGCGATCGCGGCGATCGTGCCACTCCGCGGCCTCGGCCTCGGTGGCGCGGCGGATCAGCTTGCGATAGAGCCGCCCGCGCTTGAACTCGGGCAGCGGCCGCTTGGGCCGCCGCACCTCCCCCACCGTGGTGCCCTGTCCCGTCTCCACCACGACGAAGTCGCCGACGTGCAACTCTTCCATGTCGGTCTGGTAGTCCTCGGCCTGCAGGGGCTCGCGCAGTCGCACCCCGATCAGGTACGGCAGATTGGCTTCAGGGTCCGACGGGACCGCTTCGGGAGTCTCGATGATCTCGCTCATGGTGTCCTTAGGCCGCCCGGGTGAGGCGGCTCAGTAGCACCTCGACGGTGAGTCGAGGTGAGACATTGCCTTGGATGGAAAGCCACGCCTCGCGGCAGGCAGACAGCCCGGCCACGATCTCGTCCAGGGTGCGGCGCCCCTCAGTGGCCTTGCCCGCGAACACGGCAAGGTCAGCCGCGGCGCCCGCGTGAGCGCAGAGGAGATCGCGATACCAGAGCCAGCAGGTCTCCACCGCGGCCTCGGCCAACTCGCGGTCGCGTCCGATCGCCTCGCCGATTTGGAGTATCGCCTCGGGGCCGCGCGACTGCGCCTGTGCGAGCCAGCCGAGCGCGCGCTCGCGCTCCGCCCCCGAGCCCGAGGGGAGCAGCGCTACGCCCTCGGCCACGCGCGGACGGAAGCGCACGATCTGGCAGCGCGAGAGCACCGTGGCGGGCAGCGCGCGCGCCTGACTCAGGACGAGGACGATCACGGTGCGGGCCGGTGGCTCCTCCAGCGTCTTGAGGAAGGCCTGGGGCGCGGCTCCTGTCATGGTCTCCGCCTCGTCCACGATGAAAACCTTGTGCGAGGCTTCGGCGGGGCGGAGCGCGGCGAGCCGCTCCAGCTCGCGGACGTTGTCCACGCGGATGGCCGCGATGCCCTTGGGATTGCCGGCGGGCGGCGTAGGCCCGATCACGTGCACGTCCGGGTGGAGGCCGCGGTCGACGCGCGCCGCACTGGCACCGCCCGCAGGCGCTACCAGCGCCTTGGCGAAGGCGATGGCGGTGGTGCGGCGGCCGGAGCCGTGGGGGCCAATGAACGCGTAGGCGTGGGCGACACGGCGGCCGTCGATCGCCCGGCGCAGGATCTCGACGGCCTCGGCCTGCTCGCGAATCGTCTCAAGCGCCACGCGGCGCCTCCCGGCGATCGAGGAGCTCCTGGACCGCGCGCACGCTGGCCGCATGCAAGCTATCCTTGGGCTGCGCGGCGTCGAGCACGACGAAGCGGCCCTTCTCGGCGCGGGCGATCTCCAGATAGCCCTCGCGCACGTGACGATGGAAGGCCAGGTCCATCTTCTCGAAGGCATCGAGCGCACGATCGCTGATTCGTCGAATACCGTCGGCAGGATCGAGGTCGAGGAGGAGGGTCAGGTCGGGCATCACCCCGCCCGTGGCCAATGCGTTGAGATCGCGGATGGTCTCGAGGTCCATCCCACCCCCGAAGCCCTGATAGGCGAGCGTGGCGTCGGCGTAGCGGTCGGAGATGACCACGGCGCCCGCGGTGAGAGCCGGCCGAATCACCTGCGCCACATGCTGCTGGCGCGCCGCCATGAAGAGAAAGGTCTGGGCCAGCGGGCTGGGCGCCGGCCCTTCACGCTCGAAGAGAGCGCGGATGGCCAGGCCGAGCGCCGTCCCGTCCGGCTCGCTCGTGGCAACCACCTGACGCCCACGCGCGCGGAGCCAATCGGCGAGGAGCTGCGTGTGGGTCGACTTGCCAGAGCCTTCCACGCCTTCGAGGGTGATGAGGAGACCGCGCATGAAGCCACTCTAACACATTGAAATAATTGATAGTGGTCACTGATCGCGCCGGAGTCTGCTCGGGCACGGGCCTGCACGCGAAGCGAGGAATTCCCGGGGTGTCTCGTCTACCCTAGAGGCAACGGTTACACTTACCTTGCGCCGGATCGTGTCTAACAGACAGGAGCGCCATGGCCGCGCAATCGTCGAAGACCGCTGAGACCATCCTCGTCGTCGACGACGAGCCGGAAGTCCTCTCCATGGCCGCCGACATGCTGCGGATGATCGGCTACACGGTGCTGAGCGCGGGCGACTCGCTCGAGGCCATCCGCATCGCGCGCACTCGGACCGGGCCGCTGCACCTCCTCATCACCGATATCGTGATGCCTGTCATGACTGGACGTGACCTCGCCGAGGAGTTCAAGAAGATTCGTCCCAACGTGAAGATCCTCTTCATGTCGGCGTACAGCCCCGCCTCGATCGAGAAGTATCGCGTGCGCCTGGGACCCGGCGAACCCTTCCTCACCAAGCCTTTCACGCTGGCCCAGCTCCGCGCCACCGTGCGGGCCGCCCTCGTGTACCGCCTGCCGTCGTCGACCCACCGCGCCGCCGGCGGCGACCTCCGCTCGCGCCCTCGCCCGAGTCGCTGACTCGCCCGCGCCCGTCGACTTTCTCCGGTCGCTGTGGTACGACTGATCGCCACCATCTGCAGGCCGGAGGACGTCATGGATATCCAGGAGCTGCTGCAGCGCCGTGTCGCCCGCTTCATCGACCGCGTCGCCGATTGGGACGCCTTCGCCGACGCGCGCATCGAAGGCTTCCGACGCGCCCAGCATCGCTACATCGGCGCCGGCGCCTCCGGCAAGGGTGACGCGCGCGCCATTCCCGCCGAGCGCTTCACACTGTCGATCATGTACGTGCCCCCGGGCCAGGGCAATGCCGCGCATACCCATCCCGTGGAGGAGGCCTTCTTCATCCTGGAAGGCAAGGTCAAAGTCTTCCTGGAAGATGGCAAAGGCGGGCGCGCGGAGACGGTGCTCGGCAAGTGGGACTGCATCTCGTGCCCCGCCGACGTCATCCACGGCTTCGAGAACGTGGGGATCGAGGGTGCGTATCTCCAGGTGATGCTGGGCGCGGGTCAGCCCGGCCTCATGTCGTACGCCGATCCCGAGCTCGCCAAGCAGCGCGACGTGCATCTGAAGCCCAGCGGCGTCTGAGCCTTCCCCTGGATTCTCACGGACCGCTCGTCGGCGCCTCCATCCGACGCAAGGAAGACGATCGCTTGCTGCGCGGCGTCGGTCGCTACACCGACGACCTCACCCTCCCCGGCATGCTCTGGCTGGCCATCGTCCGGAGCCCGCACGCGCATGCCCGCATTCTCGGGATCGACAGCGCGCTCGCGCGGAAGATGCCGGGAGTGGTCGCCGTGCTGACACGCGCCGAGCTGCCCGAGGGCGCGGCCTCCGTTCCACCGCTCGTGCCCGCGCCAGATTTCCACCGTCACCACCATCTCGTGCTCACCGGGGACCGCGTCACGCACGTGGGTGAGGCGGTGGCGGTGGTGGCGGCCGAGAGCGCCTACGCCGCCGCGGACGCCGTGGAGCGCGTCACCGTCGACTACCAGCCGTTGCCCGCCGCCGTGGCGCCCGAGCAAGCCCTGGCCGAGGGCGCCCCCCGCGTCCACGAGGACTGGCCAGACAACCTGGCGGGCATCTCCGCCTCGCGCACGGGCGACGTGGCCAGCGGCTTCACCCGGGCCGACGTCACCGTGGAGATGGAGCTCTACTATCCCCGCGTGGCGGGCATGCCCATCGAGCCGCGCGGAGTACTCGCCGCCCTCGATCGGGCGACCGGCCTCCTCACGGTGTGGCTCTCCACCCAGGTGCCCTTTGCGGTGCGCAGCGGCATCGCCGCCGCCCTCGGCATGGCCGAGGAACACGTGCGCGTGATCGCGCCTGACGTCGGCGGCGGCTTCGGCGTCAAGGGTCACGCGTATCCGGAGGACATCCTGGTGCCGACGGTGGCGCGGCGCCTCGGTCGCCCCGTCAAGTGGATCGAGACGCGGCACGAGCACTTCTTGACCGCCGCCGCCGACCGCGACCAGCGTCACCGGGCGCGCCTCGGAGTCGCGCGCGACGGCATTATCGTCGCCCTCGAGACGGAGTTCACGCGTGATCACGGCTCGCACCCCACGCTGGGAGCGGCCATCAGCTACAACACCATCAATCATCTCGTCGGCCCCTATCGCGTGCCGCACTACGCCGCCACCGGGCGCAACGTCGTCACCCACAAGACCTTCAGCGCTGCTTACCGGGGCGCGGGGCGTCCGGAGGCCAACTTCGTGCTCGACCGCCTCCTTGATCGCGCGGCTCGTCGGATCGGCATGGATCCCGCGGAGCTCCGGCGGAAGAACCTCGTGCGCATGGAGGAGATGCCGTGGGTGACCGGGCTGCGCTACCGGGACGGCGCCGTCATTGCCTACGATCCTGGCGACTACGTGAAGATGTTCGATCTGGCGCTGGACCACCTCGGCTACACGGAGTGGCGCGCGGAGCAGGCGAAGCGCCGCGGCAGCGCGCGTCCCATCGGGCTCGGCGTCTCCGCCTACGTGGAGGGCACGGGTATCGGGCCGTACGAGGGCGCCAACGTGCGCGTGGATCCCGACGGCACGGTGTTCGTGGACATCGGCGTCTCCTCGCAGGGGCAGGCCCACGAAACGACACTCGCCCAGATCTGCGCGGACGCGCTTTCCGTGCCTCTCGAGCACGTGGTGATCCGCGGCGGCGACACACAGCTCCTCGGCTACGGCCTCGGCACCATCGCGAGCCGCGTGGCCGCGGTGACGGGTCCGGCCGTGTCGCGCGCGGCGCGAGACGCCGCGCAGAAGGCGCGCCTGGTCGCGGCGAGCCTCTTCGAGTGCTCGCCCGAGGATGTCGTGCTGGACCAGGGCCGCGTGATGGTGGCGGGCATGCCGAGCAAGAGCCTCAGTCTGGCCACGGTGGCCAAGGCCGCGGTGAGGAGCCTCGCTCTGGCGGACACGAGCGGCCCGGGGCTCAACGCCTGCGCCTTTCACTATCCCGGCACGGTGACGTGGGCCTTCGGAGTCCACGCGGTCGTCCTCGAGGTGGACGTGGAGACCTGCGCCCTCAAGCTGCTCCGCTACGTGGCGACCCACGACTGCGGACGGCCGATCAATCCCATGATCGTAGAGGGGCAGATTCACGGCGGGCTCGCCCAGGGCATCGGCACCGCGCTGGGAGAGGAGCTGCTCTACGACGGGGCGGGACAGCTCCTCACGGGCACCTTCATGGACTACCCGATGCCGCGCGCGGACGACATGCCGCCGCTCGAGATCCACCATCTCGACTTCCCGTCGCCCATGAACGAGCTCGGCATCAAGGGCGTGGGCGAAAGCGGGGTGGTCTCGCCGGCGGCGGTGATCGGCAACGCGGTGGAGGACGCGCTCTGGGATCGCGGCGTCCGCGTCACCCGCGTCCCGCTTACCTCGGCGCGGATCTTCGAGCTGCTTCAGAGCGGCGCTAGATAGTAGGTTCCGTCTGATTCCCCGGGGGAAGGGTGGGGGCGTGGCCCGCCCAGACCACACTGAGCCGCATTCCGCGTTTGCTCTCTAGCGAGCCACGAGAATCTGCCCGGCGGCTTCGAACACACGCAGAAGATATGGGTCTGGGCAGACCACGCCCCCGCCCTTCCTCCTCTGCGCGTGTTGATGTGGACCTGCGACTCTTTCTTGCGCCGCGCGAGCTGGGTCTGCGTCTGTTTCGGCGGGCGAGGGTGGGGCATGCCCTCCCCAGACCACCCTGAGTCGCGATCCGCGGGGCCACTCTGGCCCTCCACGAGATTTTGCCTGACCGCTTCGATTACACCCAGAAGATAGGGGTCTGGGGAGAGCACGCCCCACCCTCGCCCTTGGCGCGTGGTGATTGCTCAGATCAACGGGCCCGGCTTGGTCTAGGTGGGATCGGGGGTGGGGGCGGGCTTGTTGAACCGGAGCTTGTAGTAGGTGATCCAGAGCGCGATGAGGGGGGAGCCGATGACGGTAGGCCAGAGCCAGCGCACTGTGGTGGGGAGGAACGTGAAGTTCACCACGGAGAAGGCGGTGACGGCGGCGAGGTAAGAGCCGATCATGTTGGCCATGTGCCTGTACCACCACGCCATGCGCTCGGTGGGCGGGCTCAGGAAGCGCCAGACGTCGAGGCCGGCGATGGTCAGGCCCACGAGGCCGAAGATGACCGCTACCGTGGAGAGCTCCTGGAAGCGCGGCGTGGGCTTGAGGATGCCGAGTGCCAGGAGGGACGCGCTGGCCGCGAGGGTGATCGACGCGGCGATCCAGTCGAGGAGGCCGGCGCGCTGGCCGAGATCGGGGCGCTTGCGGAAGAGAACGCGATAGCCGGACAGCGCGGCATAGAAACTGAAGATGGCGACCAGCTCCAGGAACAGGATGGAGCGCCAGTAGCCGACCACGAGTGCGCTCGCCGCGACCACGGCCATGGCCCAGAAGTACACCTTGCCCCAGCGCCGGTGGGTCGGCCCGCCCTTGGCGGTC
>DATGCY010000424.1:0-2173 GCA_035311385.1 Candidatus Methylomirabilota bacterium | reverse complement strand
CGTGCTTCGGCCGACGCCGCCGCCTCCAGCGCCCGTTCAGCCTCGCCCCGCGGTGGCGCCTCCGGCCGCGGCCGGCCCGGCCGCGCCTCTGGCGCCGCCAAAGCGCGTGGCGCCCGCCGCTTCGACACCGGCTCGCCCCGCTGCCCCGCCGATGCCCGCGCGGCCCGCCGCGCCGGCCGCTCCGGCACGTCCAGCTGCGCCGGCCCCCGCCGCGGCGGCGCCGCTTCCGAAGGTCGAGGTCAAGCCCGAGCCTTCCAAGCCCGCCGTGCCCGAGCCGCCCGAGGAGATCAAGCGTGAGCTGGTCAAGCTCCCCGAGTCGGTCACGGTTGGTGAGCTCGCTGCGGCGATGCGCCACAAGTCCGGTGAGGTAATCAAGGCGCTCCTCGAGCTCGGGGTGATGGCCACTGTGAACGAGGTGCTCGATCCCACCGCGGCCAAGCTGGTGGCCGACAAGTTCCACTTCGACGTCGAGTTCCGCTCCCTCGAGGGCGACATCCTCGAGGAGGAAGAGACCGATCCGACGCAGCTCAAGCTGCGGCCGCCCGTGGTCACGGTCATGGGCCACGTCGACCACGGCAAGACCTCGCTCCTCGACGCCATTCGCACCACCAAGGTCGCGGAGCGCGAGGCGGGCGGCATCACCCAGCACATCGGGGCGTACCAGGTCGACACCTCGCACGGCAAGGTCACCTTCCTCGACACTCCGGGCCACGAGGCCTTCACGGCCATGCGGGCCCGCGGCGCCCAGGCCACGGACATCGTCATCCTGGTAGTCGCCGCCGACGACGGCGTGATGCCGCAAACGGTGGAGGCGGTGAATCACGCCAAGGCGGCCAACGTGCCCATCATCGTGGCCGTGAACAAGATCGACAAGCCGGGTAGCGAGCCGGACCGTGTGAAGCGCGAGCTCTCGAACCTGGGTCTGGTGCCCGAAGATTGGGGCGGCCAGACGATCTTCATTCACACCTCGGCCAAGCGTGGCGACGGCATCCCCCAGCTGCTCGAGATGACGGCGCTGCAGGCCGAGGTGCTCGAGCTGCGCGCCAACCCGAACCGGGCGGCGCGCGGCACCATCGTGGAAGGCCGGCTGGATCGCGGCCGCGGCCCCGTGGCCACCGTGCTGATCCAGTCGGGCACCCTCAAGGACGGGGACGCAGTGGTGGTGGGCCAGCATTCCGGCCGCGTGCGCGCCATGTTCAGCGACCGCGCCAAGAAGGTGACGAAGGCCGAGCCCTCCGATCCTGTGGAGATTCTCGGGCTCTCCGGGGTGCCGCAGGCGGGCGACACGCTGCTCGTGGTCGCCGACGAGCGCAAGGCGCGGCAGATCGCTACCGTGCGCGCGGACCGCGAGAAACTCAAGGGCAAGGGCGCGGCTCGCGTCACTCTGGAGGACCTGCACAAGCAGATTGAGGCGGGCGAGGTGAAGGAGCTCCGGCTCGTCCTCAAGGCCGACGTGCAGGGCTCGGTCGAGGCCCTCACGGAGTCTCTGGAGCGGCTCTCCACCGACGAGGTCCGGCTCAAGGTCATCCACGGCTCCGTGGGGGCAGTGAACGAGTCGGACGTCATGCTCGCATCGGCGTCGAACGCCATCGTCCTCGGATTCAACGTCAAGGCCGAGCCCAAGGCGGCCAGCCAGGCCCAGAGCGACGGCGTGGATCTTCGGAGCTACAGCGTCATCTACGACGTGCTGAATGACGTGCGGGCGGCGCTCTCCGGCATGCTCGCCCCCGAGATCCGCGAGACGGTGCACGGCCGAGCCCAGGTGAAGCAGCTCTTCCCCATTTCCAAGGTGGGGACGATCTACGGCTGCGCGGTCATCGAGGGCAAGATCATTCGCTCGGCGCGGGTACGAGTCAAGCGGGGCGACACCTTGCTCGGCGAGAGCTCCGTGAACTCGCTCAAGCGCTTCAAGGACGACGTCCGCGAGGTGCTCCAGGGGCTCGAGTGCGGCATCGGCGTCGAGGGGATCAAGGGCGTGCAGCCGGGCGACATCATCGAGGCCTTCACAACGGAAGAGGTCGCGCGGACCCTCTAGCATGTCGGCGGCCCGGGTGGCGGTGGGCACCGTCGAATTGCACCTGCCGGATGTGGGCTCGCTCAAGGGCAAGCGCCACGTGCTCAAGGGCCTCAAGGATAGGTTGCGCCAGCGTTTCGAGATCTCCGTGGCCGAGGT
>DATGCY010000423.1:0-2230 GCA_035311385.1 Candidatus Methylomirabilota bacterium | reverse complement strand
AGCACGGTGTAGCGGGACAGCGGGAGAGCGGCGTTGGGGGCCATGGGCGTCTCCTTCCGGCCGAGAATCTAGCACGGCCGGACGAGGGCCGCGCCGCGTATTCAGCTTCGCCCGGGGCTGCCGTAGAGCTTGCGCGCGGTCCTCAGATGGCTCATCGCCTGTGACCGCTTGCCGAGCGAGTCGAAGAGGAGGCCCAGGTTGTAGTGCGCATCGGCGAAGTCCGGGCTGGCGCGAAGAGCGACTCGATAGGCCTCGATGGCCTCGTCGGGTCGTCCCTGCTCCTCGAGCACGAGGGCGAGATTGAAGTGAGCGAGGTGATCACTTGGCTCACGCCGGATGGCCGCGCGATAGTGCGACTCCGCGCGATCGAGCTGCGCGGCTTGGTGATAGAGCCGGCCCAGATTGACATGGGCGTCGGCCAGGCCAGGGTCGAGCTCGAGGGCCTGATGGTAGGCGTGCCGTGCTTCCTCCGGTGACGTGGCGTCGAGCTCGCAGCCAAGATTGAACCACTGCTCGGCTGTTCTCGTGGTGGGGATGGCGACGGGCGGCTTGGGCGTCGGCGCTGGTTCGGACCGCTTCGCCTTCGAGGCCACATCCTGCACGTCGAAGTTGAAGAGGAACTGGCCGGAGTCGGGCTGCCAGCGCGCCGCACCGTCCCAGGCAACCACGCGCTGACCATCTGCGTAAATGGTCACGCTCGCCAGGGCGGGATCGTCGGGGAGCTGACGACGGAGAGACCCGACCATGCGCTTGATCCGTGCCAGGGGTACGCGCTCGTCGAGAAGGCCCTTGGTGGTCCGGAGGAGAAGCAGATCCTGGAAGCTCCACTCGAGCCGGCCGCGGCGATCCCGATGCGGCGCGAGGACACCCGCCCGCACGCAGGAGCGAATTCGCGCGTCCGGCAGGAGGGCGATCTTCGCCACCTCGCGGGTGGTGAAGTGCGTCACTTCTTGCCGGCCTGAGCCTTCTTCTCGACCTTCTCCTGCTCGCCCGCGCGTTTTGCCGCCTTCACGGGAGGCTTCTTGGGCATGGAGGCGGCCTCCGCCGTCTCCGCCTTGCGAGCGGGCGTCTCCCCGCGCGAGCCCGCGCGCTTGGCCAGGCTCTGCTTGAGGGCATCCATGAGATCGATGACCTGGGCGCGGTGCACCTCGGGAGCCACGGTGGTGACTTCCTTGCCCTCGACCTTGGAGTTGACGAGGTCGAGCACGCGCTGGCGATAGTCATCGTGGTACTGATCGGGCTTGAACTCCTCGTGAGAGAGATCGTCGATCAGCCGCTCGGCGAGGCCGAGCTCGTTCTCCTTGACGCTCGCCGACTCGCCCTTGCCGATCTCCCCGAAATCCCGCACCTCGTCGGCGAAGTACATGGTGTGGAGCATGAGGCCATGCTGGGCAGGACGGATGAGGACGAGGCTCTCCTTGCCGCGCATGACGAACTTGGCGAGAGCGACGCGCTCCGTTTTGGCCATGGCATCGGCAAGGAGCCGGTAGGCCTTCTCACCCCCCTTGTCGGGGCCCAAGTAGTAGGTCTTCTCGAAGTAGATGGGATCGACGGTGGAGAGGGGCACGAACTCCGCGATGTCGATCACCTTGGAGGCCTCGCCCTCCAGCGACTTGATCTCCTCGTCGGTGAAGCGGACGTACTGGTCTTTCTGGAACTCGTAGCCCTTGACGATGGCGCTGCGGTCCACCACCTCGTTGTCGACTGGGCAGATCATCTGCTGGCGCAGACGGTTGCCGCACTTGGCGTGGAGCTGGTTGAAGCTGACGCCGCCCGCGGAGGCAGCCGTGTACATCTTGACGGGGATGGAGACGAGCCCGAAGGAGATCGTTCCCGATCCGAGTGAGTGCGGAGGCATGATCGATGTCCTCCCAATAGGTGAAGATCCGTAAGACTTTGCACGGTAGCACGCCTCCAGCTATGCTCCAAGACTCTCGGCGGGCCCGTACACCGATTGTGGTGCTCGGCGAAGAAAGGGGCGACGGATAGTGATGGAGGAGCGCGCGCCGCAGCTGGACGCATACCGAAAAAAGCGGGACCCGGAGCGTACGCCCGAGCCCTTTGGCGGGCGCCGGCTCACCAGCGGCCGGCTCTTCGTGGTGCAGAAGCACGCCGCGCGCCGGCTCCACTACGACCTTCGTCTGGAGATGGACGGCGTGCTCAAGAGCTGGGCGGTGCCGAAGGGGCCGTCGGTGCACGCGGAGGAGCGGCGCCTCGCCGTGCACGTCGA
>DATGCY010000422.1:0-2029 GCA_035311385.1 Candidatus Methylomirabilota bacterium | reverse complement strand
CGCGAGCTCCACGACGTGGACCGTCTCTCTTCCTTCTTCGACGTGATCCACCAGGATCCCGTGATCTCCCAGGTCAAGCTCATCGCCGAGCCGTGGGACCTGGGCGAGGGCGGCTACCAGGTGGGCAACTTCCCTCCGGGGTGGGCGGAGTGGAACGGGCGCTATCGCGACGCCATTCGCCGCTACTGGAAGGGCGATCCCGGCCAAGTCGCCGAGCTCGCCTACCGCCTCACCGGTTCGAGCGACCTCTACGAGCAGGGCGGCCGCCGCCCCTATGCGAGCATCAACTTCGTCACCGCCCACGACGGCTTCACCCTCGCCGATCTCGTCACCTACACCGAGAAGCGCAACGAGGCGAACGGAGAAGACAACCGCGACGGCAGCAACGAGAACTACGCCACCAACGATGGGGTGGAGGGCCCCACCGATGATCCAGCGGTGAGCGCCCGCCGCGAGCGGCGGCAACGGAGCTTCCTCGCCACCCTCCTCCTCTCCCAAGGCGTGCCGATGCTCACGGGCGGCGACGAGCTCGGGCGAAGCCAGGGTGGCAACAACAACGCCTATTGCCAGGACAGCGAGCTCACGTGGTTCGCCTGGCCCCCTTCGGAGACGGGCGAACGCCTGCGTGATTTCACGCGACGACTCATCCGACTCCGTCTCGATCATCCCGTGTTCCGACGCCGGCGCTTCTTTCAGGGCCGCCGCATCCACGGCTCCGCCGTCAAGGACCTCTCCTGGCTCCATCCGGAGGGGCGCGAGATGACCGAAGAGGAGTGGAACGACGGGCAGAGCCGCCTCCTCGGGCTGCACTTGGTCGGTGACGCCATCGAGGAGGTCGACGACGAGGGGCGCCCGGTGCGGGACGAGACCTTCCTCATCTTGCTCAACGCCCATGAGAACGCTCAGCCCTTCATCCTGCCCCTGTCCGAGCCCCGCGCGGAATGGGAGGTCGTGCTCGACACCCGCGACTGGGAGGTGATCCTGCCCGGGCGCCTCTTCAAGGAGGGTGAGCCTTATCCTCTCGAAGGCCATACCCTGGCCTTGCTCCGCCAGCGAGCGAAGGAGGCCGACTGATGGCCGACATGCCAGAGTTCGAGTCCGACATGCACCGCACCGCGGTGGCCCAGCTCGACCGCGTGGCGGAGCGCCTCAACCTCGACCACGACACGCACATCCGTCTCCGCTACCCGCGGCGCGCCCTGGTGGTGACCATTCCCGTGCGCATGGACAACGGCCATACCGAAGTGTTCATGGGCTACCGCGTCCACCACAACACCGCTCTTGGTCCAACCAAGGGCGGCCTGCGCTACGACGAGGACGTGAACATGGGCGAGGTCACCGCGCTGGCCATGCTCATGAGCTGGAAGTGCGCGCTGATGGGGCTCCCCTACGGCGGCGCCAAGGGCGGGGTGCGCTGCTCTCCGCGCTCCATGTCCAAGCGCGAGCTCGAGTCGCTCACCCGTCGCTACACGACGGAGATCATGCTGTTCATCGGCCCCGATCTGGACATCCCCGCCCCCGACCTCGGGACCGACGAGCAGACCATGGCGTGGGTGATGGACACCTACTCCATGACCCAGGGACGGAGCGTGCCGGGAGTGGTCACGGGCAAGCCCATCCTCGTGGGAGGCTCCGCGGGCCGGCGCGAGGCCACAGGGCGCGGCATCGTCTACGTCTTGTACCAGGCGCTGCACAGCCTGAACGAGGAGCTGAAGGGCAAAACGGTGGTGGTGCAGGGCTTCGGCAACGTGGGCGGCACCGCCTCTCGCATCCTCTGGCGCGACGGTGCCATCGTCCAGGGGGTGAGTGACTACAAAGGCGGGATCTGGAACAGCCGCGGGCTCGACATCCGGCGCCTCGAGGAGCACGTGCGTGAGTCAGGCAGCGTGATCGGCTTCCCGGGCGCGGACGCCATCTCCAATGCGGACATCCTGGAGCAGCCGTGCGATATCCTCGTGCCCGCGGCCATCGGCTCGCAGATCCGCGAGGACAATGCCTCGCGTATCCGCGCCCACATCGTCGTGGAGGG
>DATGCY010000421.1:0-6915 GCA_035311385.1 Candidatus Methylomirabilota bacterium | reverse complement strand
GGCGTTGAACGAGGACGATCCGCTCGACGATTTCGAGCACCGCGCGATCACGCTCGACGGCGCCACCAAGGTGGTACACGTCGCCGGCACCGGGCCGGCGGTGATCGTCATGACCGAGATGCCGGGCATCAGCCCGCACGTCGCTCGCTTCGGCCGCTGGGTCCGCGACGCCGGATTCACCATCTACTTGCCCTCGCTGTTCGGCCGCGACGGCGCCCTGCCTCAGGTGGAGGAAGGCCAGACCATCTTCCGCCAGGCCTGCGTCAGCGCCGAGTTTCGCGCCTTCGCCGCCGACGAATCGAGTCCCGTGACCGCATGGCTCCGCGCGCTGGCCCGCCTGGCGCACCGGGAATGCGGCGGCCCCGGCGTCGGCGCCATCGGCATGTGCTTCACCGGCAACTTCGCCCTCACGATGATGCTCGAGGCCTCGATGCTGGCGCCGGTGGTCTCCCAGCCCGCGCTGCCCCTCAAAGACCCCGCCGGCCTACACATCGCTCCGGCCGAGCTCGCTGCCGTCCGTCAACGGCTCGAGCGCGACGACCTGACCGTGCTGGCCTATCGCTTCGAGGGCGACCGCTTCTGCACGGCGCAGCGATTCGCCGCCTACGCCAGGGCGCTTGGCGACCGCTTCGTCGGACGCGTCCTGCCTGACAGTGCCGCCAACCGAGACACCCCGCCGTTCTTCGAGCGCGTCGTGGCGTGTCCGCACAGCGTCGTCACCGTCCACCTCATCGACGAGGCAGGCCAGCCCACCCTGGCCGCTCGGGACGAGATCCTGTCATTCTTTGCCCGGCGGCTCGCCCCATCGCGGTGACGCGCGATCTCCGCAGGGCGTGGATCAACCGCGCCGCGCGCTGGCCGGCAACCTCCACTTGATGCAGATTCGGCGTGCCGACGCCACTGACGAGGAGGCGCTCGCAAGTATTCGGCAGAGCGCCATTCTCGCGCTGGCCGTACCAGCAGTGTCGAGGGAACAGGCTGAACAATGGGCCACGCGAGCGACCGCCGATCGCATAGCGCGGGCGATGTGGGACCATGAGGTGTGGGTCGCGGTGGACGGGGCCGCGATCGGTTGGGTCGAGGTCGACCGAGACCGCGTGGCGGCGCTGTATGTCTCGCCGTCGTGCTCCCGCCGAGGGGTTGGCTCAGTCCTCCTTGCACGAGCCGAAACCTGCATCCGGAGTTCCGGCTGCACGACGACGCGTCTCGAGTCCAGCCCAAACGCGCTCGAGTTCTACTTGCGGAGGGGTTACGTGCGATGTGGCCCGCCTGATGCCCAGGGAGCCTATCCGTTGCGCAAGGATCTGACCGCGGGTGGGCCAAGCCAAGGCATGGAGCCGACGCGCTGAAACGCGCGGATCATGCCCAGCGTCGGGTTTCCAAGGTGACCCTGCTCGGCACTGGCTGCCCTCCGACGGTCATGAACAGATTTGGCCCGAGCCTCCTGGTTGAGGCGGGAGGCTGCAAGCTATTGTTCGTCTTGCTCAGCTTCGAGTTCGTTGGCAGGATGTAGACGGCACATTCCCAACCCGCTTGCACTCTGATCACAGCGTGCCGGAGTCCGCCCTGAAAGGGCGAAGTCAGTGATCGACAGACGGATTCATGACCTCGAAGGAATCATGAATCGGCAGAATCTTGTCTGCCTTCACGGCGCCGCAGCGTCGATGGCGTGGCCGAACGCCGCACACGCGCAGCCGCGAAGCCGGCCGACTCGCCCATGGAACAAGCTTCCAGTAGTGCTCCTCCGGGGCCGAGCGGCGTTTCAGATGTCGCGATCTCGCCCGGTTCGCTGAACCGGAAACTGACAACGAACAGAGGAGACTGAGAGCGATGTCTCAAGTCAGCATGCGCTACATGATCGATGACGTACCGGCGGCCATCAAGTTCTACACGACCCTCCTCGGCTTCACTCTGGACATCGACGCGTCACCGGCCTTTGCCGCGGTGTCGCGTGACGGGGTGCGACTGTTGCTGAGTGGCGAGGGTAGCTCGGGCAAACGCCCGCTTCCCGATGGTCGGCGTCAGGTGCCGGGCGGCTGGAACCGCATTCACCTCGAGGTCGCTGATCTCGAGGCGGAGGTGAAGCGGTTGCGGGCTTCCGAGGTGCCATTCCGCACGAGTGAGATCGTGACCGGGCCGGGTGGCGCCCAGGTCATCATCGACGATCCCTCGGGGAACCCGATCGAGCTGTTCCAGTCCCGACGGTGAGGCGACAGCCACCCCTTCACGCCTGGCGCCGGAGGAAAGAGCTCCGTGACCCCGGCAGACGAAAGGCCGAGGCCTAGGCTCCCGTGCACCGCTACCTGATCCGCCGCGTTCTCCAGGCCCTCGTCGTGCTCCTCCTCGTGTCCATGGTCGGCTTCTCCGTGCTGCATCTGGCGCCGGGCGGGCCCGCGGCGATCTACGCGATGACCCCGACCATGAGCGCGGAAGACCTCGATCGGCTGACGCGCCAGCTGGGCCTGGATCGCCCCCTGCCCGAGCAGTACGTGCGCTGGGCCGGCGGCGTGCTCACCGGAAACTGGGGGCGTTCCTATCGCGACGGCCGCCTCGTGCGCGAGGTCGTCGTCGATCGGATCCCGGCCACCCTCGTCCTCATGGTGAGCGCGTTCACCGTGGCCGTCGGCCTGGGGCTCTTCACCGGCATCGTGAGCGCAGTCCGCCAGTACTCGCTCTTCGACCATCTCCTCACTCTCGGCTCCATGGTCGCGCTCTCCATTCCCACCTTCTGGCTCGGGCTCATGGGGATCTATGTCTTCGCGGTGCTTCTGCGCGTGTTGCCTCCCGGGAACATGGGCACCATCGGCGCGGATTTCGCTCTGGGCGACCTCCTCAAGCACCTCGTGCTGCCCGCGGCTACGCTCGGGGTGGTGATGGTGGCCACGTGGAGCCGCTACACGCGCGCCTCCATGCTCGAGGTGATTCGCGAGGACTACATCCGCACCGCGCAGGCTAAGGGCGTGGCCGCGGGCGCCGTCATCCTCAAGCACGCGCTCAGGAATGCGCTCATCCCCCTCATCACGCTGGCCGGCCTCCAGCTTCCTCTCGTATTCAGCGGCGCCCTCGTCACGGAAACTGTCTTCACCTGGCCCGGCATGGGCCGCCTCTTCGTGGACTCCATCGGCTATCGCGATTATCCCGTGCTCATGGGCCTGCTCATGCTCACGGCGGTGCTGGTGGTGGCGGGCAATTTGATCGCCGACCTCGTCTACGCCGCCGTCGATCCACGAGTGCGGCTGTCGTGAAGGAGGCCACGGTGCTCTCGCGCTTCGTCCGTCATCGCCCCGCGGTGGCGAGCGCAGTGATCATCATTTTCCTCGGAATGGGGGCGGGCTTCGCGGGACGGCTGCGCCTGCCCGATCCCATCCAGATCCAGATGACGCACAAGTTCGCTCCGCCGCTGAGCCAGGGCCATGTGCTGGGCGCCGACGAGCTCGGCCGCGACGTGCTGAGCCGTCTCCTCCACGCCGGGCGCATCTCCCTCACGGTGGGCGTGGCCGCCATGCTCGTGACGGTAACTTTCGGCGCGCTCCTCGGCACGCTGGCCGGCTACTTCCGCGGCGCCACCGATGCGATCCTCCTCCGCATCACGGACGCCATGCTGTCCTTTCCGCCCATCTTCTTGCTTCTCGCCTTGGCCGCCTTCGTGCCGCCGTCGCTCGCTTCCATGACCCTCATCATCGGCGTCACCTCGTGGATGGACGTGACGCGCATGGTGCGCGGCCAGATGCTTGCCCTCCGAGAGCGCGAGTTCATCCAGGGCGCGCGGGGCCTCGGCGCTTCGGGTGGACGTATCATGCTGCGCCACCTCCTGCCCAACACGGTGGGCATCATCGCGGTGGCCGCCACCCTCAGCGTGGCGCGGGCCATTCTGCTCGAGTCGTACATCAGCTTCCTCGGCTACGGTATCCAGCCGCCGCTCGCGAGCTGGGGTAACATGCTCAACAATGCCCAGAGCTATTTCGCCTCGGCGCCGTGGGTCGCCATCTTCCCCGGGATCGCGATCACCCTGGCCGTCACGAGCTTCAACTTTCTCGGGGACGGCTTGCGTGACGCCTTCGACCCGCGTCACGTCATGCAGCGGTAGCTTCTCCCTCTCCCCCATCGGCGGAGAGGGTCGCCGGTCGCGGGCGGAGATAGTGAGGGGGGCAAGGGAGTGAAAGGAGAATCGCCATGACCCAGAGAGCCGACGTAGTCGTGATCGGCGGAGGCGTGAACGGGGCCAGCATCACCTACGCGCTGGCCGCGCGAGGCGTGAAGGTCGTGCTCGTAGAGAAGGGCGCGCTGGCCAGCGGGGCCTCGGGCCGCTCGAGCGCGCTCGTCCGCATGCACTACACCAACGAGTGGGACTCGCGCCTGGCGTGGGCGAGCTTCCCCGTGTTCAAGCACTGGGCCGAGCTCATGGGCGGACCCCCCGTGTTCACGCACACCGGCTTCGTGAACGTGGTCGCCCCGGCCTATGCCGACAATCTCCGACGCAACGTCGAGATGCTCCGGGGCATCGGCGTCAACACCACTGCCATCACCGCCGCTGAGCTCAAGGAGCTCCAGCCCTTCGCCAACGTGGACGACATCGGTGCCGCCGCCTATGAGCCTGACAGCGGCTACGCCAATCCCGCGGAGACCGTCGAAGGCTTCCGCCGTCGCGCCACGGAGCTTGGCGCGAAGGTGATGCAGTGGACGGCGGTGACGCGCGTGATCCGTCAGGACAGCCGCGTCATCGGCGTGGAGACCTCGGCGGGGCGCATCGACGCGGGCAACGTCATCGTGGCCGCGGGAGCGTGGTCAGCTCGCCTCTGCCGCGAGTTCGGCCTCGAGCTGCCGGCACGGCCCAAGGCCATCGACACGGTGGCGGTGACGCGCCCGCCCGACCTGGCCAAGGGTCACATGGTCTTCATCGATAACGTCCAAGGCAACTACTTCCGGCCCGAAGGCGGCCTCACCTTGGTGGGCGTGCCCTGCCAGGAGTGGGACATCGATCCCGACACGCTCGGCACCGGCCTCTCCGCGCAGGCCGCCGATCTGGGCGCGCAGCTCCTCATGCATCGCATTCCTGTCATGGAGCGCGCCACCCTCTCCCGCGGCTACAAGGCCTTCGACGGCTACAGCTCAGATCGCCATGCGATTCTCGGGCGCGTGGACGGCGTCGACGGCCTGTACCTCGCCACCGCGTTCAGCGGCTCCGGCTTCAAGATCGCCCCCGCGGTGGGCCAGTGCATGGCGGAGCTGGTGGTCGAGGGGCGCGCCAAGACCGTGGACATCGAGGCCTTCAGCCTTCGCCGCTTCGCGGAGGGGCGGACCGTGGAGGGGCCGTATCCCTATGCCGTGCGCCCGGACTACATCGATCCCAGGGCGCGCGTGACATGACAGAAGTCCCACCCGGCGTCGAATTCCACACTTTCACGGTGCTCGGCCGCTGCGCACGCACTGGGCGTCTGGGCATTGGCACGGCCACGCGCTCCCTGGCCGTGGGCGCCCGCGTCACCCACGCACGGGCCGGGCTGGGCGTCGTCGCGATCATGGCCATCGCCGATGCTCGGCTCGGGCACATGGCGCTCAAGCTGCTCGACCTCGGCTACAAGGCGCCCAGCGTCATCGAGGAGCTGGTCAAGGGCGATCCCTATGCGGAGTATCGCCAGCTCGGGGTCATCGACGCCGACGGCTTCGCAGCGGCGCGCACGGGCAAGATGAATCGCGACTGGGCGGGGCATCGCGTGGGTGACGACTTCATCGTGCTCGGCAACTACCTCACCGGCGCGCACCTGCTCGATGCCATGGAGAAGGCCTTCACCGCGGATCCCACCGAGGATCTGGAGGAGCGCCTGATGCAGACGGTCGAGGCGGGCCGCGACGCAGGCGGGCAGCACGGCGGCCAGCAGTCGGCCGCGCTCCTCGTCGTCGACGACCGCCCGTTCGCCTACGTGGATCTGCGCGTCGACGTGCATGCGGAGCCCATTGCCGAACTGCGCCGCGTGTTCGACGCCTACCGCCCTGCTATTCCGTACTACAACCTGCGCCAGGTCGACGCGCGGGTGCCGCCGCTCCCGGACTGGTTGCGCGATCGCGGCCGCTGAGCCGCGCCCTCAGCTCTCGAGATTGCGCAGTGTCGGGTCGAGAAGGTCGCGAAGCCCGTCGCCGAGCAGGTTCGCCCCCAGCACCACCAGCGCAATCATGAGGCCGGGGGCGGTGGCGAGCCACCACGCGTTCGAGAGATAGTCGCGCCCCTCCGCGAGCATCAGACCCCATGAGGCGCGCGGGGCCTGGATGCCCATGCCGAGGAAGCTCAGGCCGGACTCCAGCAGGACCATGGTGGCGAACTGGCTCGAGCCGATGACCAGGATGGGCGCCACCGTGTTGGGGAGCACGTGGCGCAGGATGACGCGCGCGTCGCTCGCTCCCAAGGTGGCCGCCGCCTCGATGTAGTCGAGCTGCTTGAGGGTGAGCACGTGCGCGCGGATGGTGCGCGCGTAGAGCACCCAGCCGCTGAGCGCGAGCACGCCCACCAGGGCGAGCGGATTCGTCCCCACCACGGCCACGATGGCGATGGCGAGCATGATGACGGGGAAGGCGAGCTGCACGTCCGCCACCCGCATGATGACGGCGTCGCTCTTCGCGCCGCCCCAGCTCGCAACCAGCCCCACCACCACGCCCACGAGGGCGGCGATGGCCACCGCGCTCAACGCGAGGGCGAGCGAGATGCGGCCGCCGTAGAGCAGCCGAGCGAGGATATCGCGGCCGAGATTGTCCGTGCCGAGGAGATGCGCACTCGTCCCGCCGAGCCCCCACGGCGGGACGAGCCGCTGGCTGAAGCTCGGCTTGAGCGGATCGTAGATGGTGAGGGCGGGAGCGAAGAGGCTCGCCACCACCACGAGCCCGAGGAGGCAGCCCCCGATCGCCATGGCGGGGTGCCGTCGC
>DATGCY010000420.1:0-5121 GCA_035311385.1 Candidatus Methylomirabilota bacterium | reverse complement strand
GGCCAGCCCGACAGCCCCACCAAAGAAGAGCGCTACAACCTCCGCACGGCCGAGGACGGAACCTTCAAGTTTCCCAACGTCCTCCCCGGACCGTACATGCTCACGAACCGCGTGGCTGGCGAGCCCACCTGGCGCCTGCGTGTCGTGCTCAAGCCATCCGAGGAGAGAGAGTTGAACCTCGGCCCCGGCAACAACCTGAGCGCCCAGGATGACTTCCCCCAGTTCCGGCAGGCGAAGCCGCCATCTGGATAGACGTCTGACGGCTCAGCCGGCGCTGGCTACTTCTTGAGAGTGAAGGCGCCCGCGCCGAGGAAGGCCTGGGCGATGGTAGCGCCGATCAGGAACAGCACGTACTCGTAGCCGCTCTTCCCGCCGTAGATGAAGAAGCCCTGGGAGAGGTGTACGAACCACAGGGCCCCCAGCATGACGGGCAGGTTGGCCAGCGCCGCCCACCGCACGAGAATCCCCAAGATCAGCAGGAGACCGCCCAAGCCATGGGCGATGATGAGATACCACACGCCGATCTCGGGGAGAGGAATGTGTACCGAGCGCTGGTACTCCATGGCCCGGGCCGGACCCATGACCACGAGGGCGAGATAGGCGTGCGCCATGTAGATCACCCCGAGAAACACGCGGAGCACCAGGGCGCCATACGCCTCGCCTCTGCCCACGATCAGCCCTCCGTGTCCGCGGCTGCCCTCACGGCTTGCGGAAGAAGATTTCGCCGAAGTAGGCTTCGGCCGTCGACTCGGTGTCGTCGGAGTCGATGCCGAGCGACAGGGCCTCCATCTTCTCCCCCGGCGCCTCGCCGTAGATTCGCTTGTAGTCCTCGCAGACGTTGCGGATCTCGGTAATCCATTTGCCGAGATCCGCTTCGCCCGAGCGCACCACGATGTAGGTGACGAGCCCCGTCTTCTCGCTCTTGAAGGTGGCGCCGGCAGGCGCGGTCGTGTCCCAGATGTAGCCGATCACCCGCGAGCGCACGGCGGCGGGGAAGCGAGGGAAAGTGACGTAGACCTGGGCCGCCTCGTCGTCGGTGGCCTTGTTGCGGGCGTCCGCGCCCTTGGGCAGCTTGGTGACCTTCCAGCTCCACTCGAGGACGGGATAGTCGCTGCAGTCGACCTTGATCTCCTTGTTGATGGTGGAGCTGTCGCCGTCGCTCCGCAGGCGCAGCACGCGGGCGGACCCGTCGTTGACCACCTCGAAGTCGTACTTGGGGCTGCCCCAGCTCTGCGTGCGCCAGCCCGGGGGTACGCCCTTCGTGCCCACGGGGACCTTGGACCAGTCCTCCACGACGAGCTTCGCCCCCTGCGCCGACACCCACGAGGCCATCGTCAGCACGAGGAGCAACGGCAGCAGCCAGCCTCTGCGCATCCTTCCTCCACTGTGCGGGTTGGGCGCCCTGCCGCCATGAGCCGCGCGCATCGAGCCGAGTCTCTCATGCGCGGCGGCCGCCTCCAACTCGCGCGCACGCGACGGGAGACGGCCGGTCCGCCCGCGAGTATAGCCCAGGGATCGTGCTACCGTACACACGGCATGCCCGAGATGCGCCTCGACAAGTGGCTGTGGGCCGCACGCTTCTTCAAGAGCCGGACGCTCGCCACGGGGGCCTGCGACGGCGGCAAGGTCGACCTCAACGAGCAGGCGGCCAAGCCGGCGCGGGTGGTGCGTCCCGGCGATGTGCTGCACATCACGCTGCCCCGGGGGAAGAAGATCGTGAAGGTCGCCGCGCTCTCCGATCGCCGCGGCCCCGGAGCGGAGGCGGCCCGACTCTACGAGGACCTGACGCCGCCTCCGCCGCCGCGCGAACTGCGCATCCCGCCCCCGGTGATCCGTCCCCGCGGCCTGGGGCGGCCGACCAAGCGCGAGCGCCGGCTCATCGATCGCCTCGGCCGCCGATGATCCCTTTTCGGTTGTCGGCCGCTCGGCGACTGCGTAGAATCCCCTCACGCTTTCCCACGTCCACTATCCACGCCAACTACGAGGTCGAGTCCATGCGCCATGATCGCCGTCTCGCCGTCCTCCGGGCCCTCGCCGTTCTCCTTCTCTCGTGCGTGCTCGCCCTGCCGCAGGGCTGCTCGTTCTCGGCGAGTTCGAGGGGATCCTCCAATAGCTCGGAGTCCTCATCGGACTCCTCGGCGAGCAGCTCGGGGTCGAGCTCGCCGGAGAGCGCGGAAAAGCAATACAAGAGCGATGTCCGGGAGTACACGGCGGCCTACGTGAAGACGGGTGGCCAGTTCGACGCCTTCCGCCGCGGCCTCGGTGACATTGCCAAGAAGCACAACATCACGAACTGGGAAGACAACACGGTCACCTACGAGGGCATCGGCGAGGGATTGGGCGAGGCGAAGGCGAGCGAGCTCCAGTTCAAGGCCTACATGGACGGCCTGGCCGGGCAGGATGCGAGCAAGCGCGCGGCCATGCAGAAGGGCTACGACGCCAAGAAGGGGTGATCCATGGCGGCATCTTGCCGTCTTCTCGCGCTGGGGGCCCTCCTCCTCGCCCTCGTGGCGCCGGCCGCCGCGGAAGAGCTCGGTCGCCGCGTCGACTATCTCTACATAGAGGCCAACGAGGGGGGCTCGAGCGGCGGGCACGTCGCGCTCGGTCTGGGCGACGAGGTCTTCCACTTCGAGCATCGCTCGCCGGGCATCCTCGTCCTGGGTGTCGACGACCTCGAGCATTTCCGCTACCGCTACGGCGTGCGCGAGAACCGCACCATCCACGTGAGCCGGATTCCCGTGAGCGAGGAAACCTACGGCCTCATCGTCGATCGCTTCCGGCACCGGCACTTCCTCCAGGCCCGGCATCTCGACGTCATGGATGGTCTCGAGCGCGACCGCGTCACCCTCGAGCAGATGCGCGCGGGCGCTCTCGTCATCGAGGCGGCTGGTCTTTTCGTCGCCCCCGAGGGGACGGGAGTCGATCCGGATCTCGCGGCGCTCCGCTCGCGCGTCCGCGCGGTCTATGGAGAGGACGTGCTCGATCGCCGGATCGAGCAGCTCCACTCACGGCTCGCCGAGCTCGATCCGGCCGCCCTCGATCTGCCGGAGCCACCGTCGACCGAGCTTCCCCCCGTGCCCACGTACAGCTTTCCCCAGCGCTATCGCGACCTCGTCACCGCGGTGGCCGCTCTGGAGATCCTGCGAGACGCTCGGCCGCTCGCGCCGGGCGCCCTCGTCCCGTCGCTGGACTTTCGCGAGGCAGATGTCGTGGTCGCCGAGCGTCTCTCGGATGCCTTGTCCAGCGCGCTGGTGCGGCTCGTCGGCTCCGAGCGGCCCGATAGCGGCGGCGCTCTCCTCGTCGGCATGGCGAGGCTCACTGCGCTCGCGGAGAGCCTGCGGCAAAACCGGTGGATCGTCGTCGACGGCTTCCCGGCGGACGCGGCCACCGCGGACTCGCGGCCCGACGTCGAGGACGAGCTGATGGCGAGCATCACCGCCGACCTCGCGCGTACCCGCGAGCGGCTCGCCTCCCGGAGCGGAGAAGGGGAGTTCCGCGAGGCCGAGTTTGCCTCGTTCGAGGCGGCCGCCAATCGCCTCGCCGAGCTCTCCCGGGCGCGCGCGGAGCGGCGCGAGCGGCGGATCCTCGGCGCTTCCGTCGTGCCCTCGCGCCCCGCCCCGCGCGCCGTCGATGCGATGGACCCGAGCCCGCTCGCCCGCGGCCTGGAGACGGTGCGGGCGCGCCAGGAAGCGTACGCCGCCGCATTCAAGCGGCGCTGGGGCTACAACCTCGTCACCCGCAATTGCGTCTCCGAGATCTTCAGCGAGATCGACGCGGCCTTCCCGGGGGGTGCCCAGGAGTCACTGGCCCGTCTCGGGGGCCGTATCGACATGGACGGCTCCCTCAACTTCATCCCCGCCGTCTCCGCGGCCTCCGTGACGAGCGCCTATCCGGTGGCGGAGCGCGTCGAGGTTCCGTCGTATCGAACGTGGCGGAAGGAGCAGATGTACGAGCGGGAGAACTCTGTCGCCGTCTTCCTGCGTGAGTCGAACACCCTCACCTCGGCCATGTACCGGCACAACGCGGACGACTCCATCTTCGTCTTCTTCACCGACGACGCCGTGCTGGCGCGCCCGCTCCTGGGCGCCGTCAACCTCGCGGTGGGCCTGGCCGCCAGCGCCGTGGGGCTGGTGACCTTGCCCGCCGACGGCGGGAAAACCCTCTGGGCCGGGCTCAAGGGTGCGGTGTTCAGCCTGCCCGAGCTCTTCTTCCAGAACATCAGAAAGGGTTCCTTCGGTCACGTGAAGCGGGACGGGCGGCCCGAGCCCGCCCCGCTTCCGAGAGAAGAAATGTCCGGCGGCGATTGACCGTCTGCGCGGCCATCTGCTACCGTCAGCCCGCCACTGGTGTTCGGGCGGCCCGCCGGGTGCGGGCCCCAGGGAAGGCGGTGCAAATCCGCCGCGACCGCGTCACTGTGATCGGGGACGAAACCCACCGCGAGCCACTGGCCCGGTATCATGGGCCGGGAAGGCGTGGGAAGTAGGGCGATCCGAGAGCCAGGAGACCTGCCCGGGCGCTGTCACGCGAACCGGTCTTCGCCGGGAGGCCCGGGTGAGCCGTATGCATCGCTCCGATCTCGTCCTGGGCGGCGTCCGCAGTGGCAAGAGCCGCGAGGCGCTGCGACTGGCGGCGAGCGTTCCCCCCGGCTTTCGCGGCGCCTTCCTGGCGACGGCGCAGGCCCTCGACGCGGACATGCGCGCGCGCATCGAGCGGCATCAGGCCGAGCGGCCGCGCGGCTGGGCCACCGTGGAGGAGCCCCACGACGTCGTGAGGGCGCTCGAAGGCATGGCCACCCGTTACGACGTCGTCGTCCTCGACTGTCTCACGCTCTGGGTCGCCAACCTCTACCTGCGCGGTGAGAAGGCGGCGGTCGTCATCGACGCGGCTGACGGCCTCGCCCGCTTCATCGCGCTTCGCCGCGTCACGCTGATCATCGTCTCCAACGAGGTCGGCGCCGGCGTGCATCCGCCGACCGAGGTTGGTCTCCACTTCCGTGACATCCTGGGCGAGGTGAATCAGCACGTCGCCGCCGCGGTCGACCGCGTCAGCTACATGGTGGCCGGGATTCCTACCATCATTAAAAACGCTTTACCTGCGAGGGATTTGCGTGGCGACTCTTCT
>DATGCY010000419.1:0-6353 GCA_035311385.1 Candidatus Methylomirabilota bacterium | reverse complement strand
GTGGGTGTCGGGGCGGTGGGTATCGAGGAGCGTGGGAGAGCCGACGCCGCGGGCGTCCACGAGGGCGCTCAGACGCGCCAGGGTCGCCGTGAGCTGACGCGGGCTCGGACGCGGCGGCTCGTCGAAGCGTGGCTGCGTCGTGGTCACGCGCACGGGGCAGGCGCGGAGCGTGATGTCCTCCACCGCCGCGCGCGGCGGGTGCGCAGCGAGTGAGGCGCGCACGAGAGCGGCCGCCGCCGCGGGATCCGAGAGCGGCGCGGCGGGTGCGCAGCGTCCGGCATGCGCGGTTCGATCGGCCAGCCGACAGGACCACTCGAAAGCATCCGCACAGAGGCCGTGACGGCTCAATCGCTCGCAGAGCATCTCGGTGAGGCTGGCCGCGAGATCGACGAGCGGATCGAGCGTCTGGACACCCCAGGGACACTCTGCGGACTCCTCGAAAATAGGCGGCGGTGTCCACAGACGGAGCGGCGTCGCATCCTCGCCGCGGGCCAGGCGCTGGAGCCGCGAGCCCTCGTCACCCAGGCGCTCCGCGAGCCCGCGCGAGGGCAGATCGGCCAGCTCGCCGAGGGTGCGGATGCCCCAGCGGCCGAAGCGCGCAGCCGTGTGCGGATCCAGATCGAGGAGAGCCAACGGCGCCGGCCCCAGCTTCCGGGCATCGCCGCCCGGCGGAATGATGGTGATGCTCTCCCCGCTCCGCGCGGCGAAACGCGAGCCCGCCCGGCTGCCCGCGATGCCGATGCGGCCGACGAGCCCGCGCGCGGCGACGGCGTCGAGGAACCCACGCGCGATCGCCTCTTCGCTTCCAAAAAGCTTTTCGAGCCCGCGCAGATCGAGATAGACCACACCCGGGCCGCCATCTTCCACGGAAGGAGAATGCGCGAGGGCCATCTCGAGGAGGAGCCGCTGGGTTCGCTCGTCGGCGCCGGACACCACGAGGCAGGCAATGCGCGTCATGCCCACCACTCCAGGAGGACTCGTTGGGCTCGCTCATCGACGCTGGGAACCACGAGGCAGGCGATGCGCATCATGTCCGCCATTCGAGGAGCCAGGCCCGCTCCGGCGTGGCCAGTCGCGGATCCGCGCGCGATCGCAGCACGCGCGCCTCGGAAACGAGCCCGCCCAGCCGTGTCGGCGCATCCATGCCCATCCAGCTCGTCCGCACGCGGCGCACCGACACCACGAGAGCGGCGGCCCCGCCCAGGAGATGGCGTGGAGTGCGGACGATCACCGCAGCGCCGCTCTCCTCCGCGGCACGCTGCAGGCGCGTGCCCCAGGCAGCGGGCGCGGTGCCAGCCGCCGCGCCCAGATCGAGCGCGATGATCTCGAAGCCGGGGCAGCGCGCCAGAAGATCCACCGCGCTCCACGCAGAGCCCGGCCGCCCGCCGCAACGGACCCACAGGAGCGCGCGGAGATCGAGCCCCGCACGTTCCGCCGTCAGCGGATCGAGAGCATCGGTGGCGTCCACCAGGGCCACCAGCCCGCCGCGCGCGCTGGTCCGAGAGAGGAGGGCCAGCAGCAGGCTGCCGCCTCCGGAGGATCGAGGCCCGACGATCTCGCTGAGCCGGCCCGGGAGAAAAGCCGCCAGCAAGCCATCGAGCCCCTCACCGTCCCACCCTGGCGGGGGCGAAGACTCGATCGAGGCGACCATGGCAATGGGCTAACTTGATGATCGAAGATATTACACGTCACGTGTTTAGTATTAGCAACCACAAGATAGAGGAGGAGAAGGGCTCGCTACCGCTACATGTGGAAAATCAGATGGCCGTGTAACCGCCGTCCACGAGCAGGTCCGCGCCGGTCATGAAGCTCGAGGCGGGGCTGGCCAGGAACAGCGCCGCGCGCGCGATCTCGTCGGGCTGACCCAGGCGCCCGAGGAGGTGCTTGGGCGACATGATCTCTCGCGCCTTGCCCATGTCGCCCCACCGGCGCACGAGCCGATCCGTCTCCACCGCGCCGGGCGAGAGGGTGTTGACGCGCACGCCCTGGGCGGCGTGGTCGGCCGCCATCACCTTGGCGAGCTGGATGAGACCGCCCTTGGTCGTGCAATAGGCCGCGCGTCCGGCGGACGCCACGCGGCCGAGCTGCGAGGCGATGAGGATGATGCTCCCGCCCCCACCCTTGATCATCACGGGCAGGCACGCCTTGCTGACGAGATACGCGCCCGTGAGGTTGACGCGCATCACGCGCTCCCACACGCTTTCCTCCAGCTCGGGCACGGTGGCCGAGGCATCGTGGGTCGCTGCGCCGTAGAGGAGCACGTCGAGTCCGCCGAAAACCTCGACCGCGCGCGCGGCCAGCGCCTCTGAATCGGCCGAGCTGGTCACATCGACGCGCATCGCCGCGGCCTTGCCGCCGTCCTTCTCGGCCTGCGCGGCCGTGGCCCGGGCGCCCGCCTCGTCGATGTCGGCGCAGAGCACCTGCGCGCCCGCCCCCGCGAAGCAGAGAGCGACGGCGCGTCCGATCCCCTGGGCGGCGCCGACGACGATCGCGCTCTTGCCGTCCAGCCGCTGGCCGCCCTCCATCACGCGTCCGACGACAGCCACGGCATCTCCTTGGCATGCCTTGCTTCGAACGCCTCGATCTCGCGCGCGTACTCCATGGTGAGCGCGATCTCGTCCTGCCCCTTGAGGAGCGCCTGCTTGCGGAAGGGATCTACCTCGAAGCGCTGTGTCGTGCCGTCGGGCGCGGTCAGGGTCTGGCTCGCGAGGTCGACGGAGATGGTCGTTCCCGGCCGATCGTGGAGCTGGCGACGGAGGCCCGCCACCACATCCTTCGGGAGCACGATGGCGAGCACCCCGTTCTTGAAGCAGTTCTCGAAGAAGATGTCGCCGAACGAGGGGCCGATGACGCAGCGGAAGCCCGAGCCCATGAGCGCCCACACTGCCGCCTCGCGCGAGGAGCCGCAGCCGAAGTTCTCCGCCGTCACGAGGATCTTCGCGTCACGATAGGGTACCTGATTGAGGATGAAGTCCCCGTTCTCCGAGCCGTCCGGGTTGAAGCGCACGTCGTGGAAGAAGTACTGGCCCAGCCCCGACTCCTTGGACTTGCGGAGGTAGCGCGCGGGGATGACGCGGTCGGTGTCGATGTTCGGCAGGTCCATGGGAACCGCGCCGGCCGTCAGCTTCGTGAAGGGATCCATGACGGTCTCCTAGCCCACGAGGGTGCGGACGTCGGTGAGCTTGCCGGTGACGGCGGCCGCCGCGGCCATGGCGGGGCTCATGAGATGCGTGCGGGCGCCCTTGCCCTGGCGCCCCTCGAAATTGCGGTTGGAGGTGGAGGCGACGCGCTCGCCCTCGCGCGCGGTGTCGCCGTTCATCCCCACGCACATGGAGCAGCCCGGATCGCGCCACTCGAACCCCGCCGCCGTGAAGACCTCGTGCAGCCCCTCCGCCTCGGCGGCCTGCTTCACGAGACCGGAGCCGGGGACGACCCACGCCTTGATCACGGCGCGCCGCCCCTTCGCGATGGCGGCCGCCGCGCGCAGGTCCTCGAGGCGGCTGTTGGTGCAGGAGCCGATGAACACGCGGTCGACTTTGATCTCGGTCAGCGGCATGCCGGGACGGAGACCCATGTAGTCGACGGCGCGACCCATGGCCTGGCGCCGCGTCGCGTCGGTCTCGCGCGCGGGATCGGGCACATTCCCCGTGATGGGCAGCGCGTCCTGCGGACTCGTGCCCCACGTCACGGTGGGCGCGATCTCCGCGCCGTCGAGCGTCACTTCTGTGTCGAAGACGGCGTCGCCGTCCGAGGGCAAGGTCTTCCAGTAGGCGAGTGCCTGGTCCCAGAGGGCGCCCTTCGGAGCATACGGCCGACCTTCGAGGTAGCGATAGGTCGTGTCATCCGGCGCGACCATGCCACAGCGGGCGCCCGCCTCGATCGACATGTTGCACACGGTCATGCGCTCTTCCATGGACATGGCGGACATCACCGGCCCCGCGTACTCGATGGCGTGCCCCACGCCGCCGCCCGCGCCGATCTTCCCGATGGTGGCAAGGATCACGTCCTTGGCGGCGATGCCGGGGCGCCGGCTCCCCGTGACCGTTATGCGCATGGCCTTGGGCTTGCGCTGCCAGAGGCACCCGGTGGCGAGCACGTGCTCCACCTCGGTGGAACCGATGCCGAAGGCGATGGCCCCGAAGGCGCCGTGGGTCGCGGTGTGCGAGTCGCCGCAGACGAGGACGATGCCCGGCTGGGTGTAGCCCTGCTCGGGTCCGATGATGTGCACGATGCCCGTGCGCGCATCGCCCGGACCGAAGAAGGTCACACCTTCCTCTCGCGTGGAGCGGATCACGTTCTCGACCATGCCGCGGATCTCGGGCTCGGCGAGGGCCTCCGAGCCCGGCCCCGTGGGCACGTAGTGGTCCGCAGTGGCGATGAGGCCCTTAGGGCGCCGCACTGTGCGGCCGGACCGTTTCAGTCGCGAGAAGGCGGCGCTGGCCCCTTCATGCAGCGGATGGCGGTCGATGTAGAGAAGGGTCTGCCCTCCCGGCCCTTCGGTGACCACGTGGCGGTTCCAGATCTTCTCGAACATGGTAGGCACGGCGGTCTCCTCACTGAGTGCGGAGCTTCGGGTCCAGGGCGTCGCGGAGGCCATCGCCCAGCAGGCTCATGCCGAGGATGGTCAGGGCGAGCGCGCCCGCGGGGAACAGTATCATCCACGGCGCAGTCTGAAGGAAGACCCGGCCGTCGTCGAGCATGTTGCCCCAGCTCGGCGCGGGCGGGGGCACGCCCAGCCCCAGGAAGGACAGCGTCGCCTCGGTGCGCACGGCCTCCACGAAGCTCAGTGAGACCTGCACCACTACCGGAGCGAGGCAGTTGGGCACGATGTGCCGCCACATGATGTAGCCGTCGCGGGCGCCCACTGCGCGCATGGCCTGCACGAAGTCGCGCTCGCGCACCTGCAGGGCGGCCGCGCGCACCACCCAGACCAGCCGCGGGATCTGCACGAGGACGAGGGCGAGGATCATGTTGCGGAGTCCTTGCCCCAACACCGCCATCACGGAGATGGCCACGAGGATGCCGGGAAAGGACATGAAGACGTCGATGCCGCGCATGAGGAGGCTGTCCACGCGTCCGCCGTAGTAGGCGGTGAAGGTGCCGATGACGAGCCCGGCGGCCAGCGAGGCCGCCGCCACCACTCCGCCCGTGAGCAAAGCGATCCGCGCGCCGTACACCACGCGGGCGAACACGTCGCGGCCGAGGCGATCGGTGCCAAAGGGGTGCTGGGCCGAAGGCGGCCGCGTGCGGGCGAGGATGTCCTGCGCCGTGGGATCGCGGCCGACAACTATGGGGCCGAAAGCCGCGGTGAGGAGCACGAAGGCGGCCAGGGCACCGCCGCTCCAGAGGAGGCGGTTCCTCATGCCCGACGGAGCCGCGGATCGATGGCGCGGTAGAGCAGGTCCACGGCGAGGTTCACGAGGACGAGGAAGGTCGAGATGAAGAGGATGGCCCCCTGTACGATCGGATAGTCACGCTTCAGGATACCCGTGACGAGGAAGGCACCCAGTCCGGGCAGGCCGAAGAGGGTCTCGATGACTACCGCGCCAGTGAAGAGCACGCCCACGTTGAGCCCGATGAGGGTCACCACTGGGATGAGCGCGTTTCGCAGGGCATGCTTGTAGAGCACGACCCAGCCCGCGAGCCCCTTGGCCCGCGCGGTGCGGATGAAGTCCTCGCCGAGCACCTCGAGGAGCGTGGATCGCGTCATCCTTGCCACGCCGGCGGCCTGGATCAGCCCGTAGGCCACGGCAGGTAAGACCATGTAGCGCGCCCACGTGACCACGCCTTGGGAAAGCGGCTCGTAGCCGCGTATGGGAAAGAGCCCCGCGTATACGGAGAGCACGAGCATGAGCAAGAGCCCCATCACGAAGCTCGGCACGCAGACTCCCGTCATGGTCACCGCGGCGAAGGCGGCCTCGCTCAGCGCGTTCCGTCGCGCCGCCGCCACCACACCGGCAGGAATGGCGATGAGGACCGACACCACGGTGGCGGACAAGGCCAGCTGCAGCGACACCGGCACGCGATCGATGAGGTCTCGCGCCACCGGCTCGCGCGAGAAGAGCGACCGCCCCATATCACCGTGGAGCAGCCGCCCGAACCAGCGCACGTACTGATCGTAGACGGGCAGGTCGAGCCCCAGGCTCGAACGGATCTCCCTCACCTGCTCCGCCGATGCATCGGTTCCCGCAATCAAAAGCACGGGATCCCCCGGCACCAGCCGCACCAGCACGAAGACGATACTCGCCACCACCCACCAAATCGGCACCACCGCCACCACCCGCCGCGCCACCCACCCCACTCTTCGCCCCTGCCGCTACTCGAGAACCATCACGAACAAACACCTGGGATCG
>DATGCY010000418.1:0-9379 GCA_035311385.1 Candidatus Methylomirabilota bacterium | reverse complement strand
CGCGACGTCAGGCTTCATCTCGCGCAGGAGGGCGCCGAGCTTTCGGCGGAGGTGCCCAGCCCTCGGATACCGCAGGTGCACGTCCGCCACCGCTTGTCCAGTGAGGAGCGGCGCCCACGGGCCGATGACCGTCACAAGAGCGTCCGGCCGGGCCGCGCGGAGGGCGGCGAGGGCGGGAAGCGCCATGACGGTGTCCCCGAGCCAGTTGGGCAGGCGGACGACGACGACGTGACCGTCGAGGATCACGGACGCACCTGCCCCGCCGTTTTGCTCCGGAGCGTGCGCCCCAGTGTCTCGACCAGCGCAGGCTGATCGGCCCCCATGTCGAGACGGACGGAGAGCACCCGCAGCGGCCAGCCGAGCGCGGGTACCTCCCGAAGCCGGACCCAGTCCTTCTCGGTGGTGACGACCCATTCCGCGTCCGAGCGCTGAGCGGAGAGCCGTACCCGTTCGAGATCCGTCGCGCGGTACGAATGATGATCGGGGAAGGCGAGCAGCTCGACCACGGTGGCCCCGAGGCTCGTGAGCGTCGCCACGAAGCCCGCGGGCGCGGCGAGCCCGGCGAGCGCCAACACCCGCCGCCCCGAAAGCATGCCGGGAGACTGCGGGCGCTTGTCGCCTTCACGCAACGCCTCCGCGCGGTACGCCCCGGAGAGCACGGCGGCGTGCGAGCCCTCCCGACGCAGGCTCCATTCGACCTGCTGCGCCACTCCTGTCCCTGCTGGGTTCGTGACCACCACGAGATGCGCACGCCGGAGCGCAGAGAGCGGCTCGCGGAGCCCGCCGCGCGGGAACAGCCGACCGTTGCCCCACGGCTCACGTCCTTCCACGGCGAGGATCTCCAGATCCTTGGCGAGCGTCCGGTGCTGGAAGCCGTCGTCCAGCACGAGCACGTCGGCGCCACAGCGCTCGATGGCGACGCGGCCCGCCTCGTATCGGCTCTCCCCCACCACCACGGGCAGGCCGGGCAGCTGCTCGCCGAGGAGGCGCGGCTCGTCGCCCGCCTCTTTCGCGTCGAGCCGGACACCGTCGCGGTCCGCCACCACGTGGACGCCCCGCGTGCGCCGCCCATAGCCGCGGCTGACCACGGCGGGATGCGCACCGAGGTCACACAGGATAGCGGCCACGAGGGCGGTGAGCGGCGTCTTCCCACTGCCTCCGAGCGTCAGGTTGCCGATGGAGATCACGGGCACGGGGAGACGCCCCGACGAGAAGAGGCCGGTGCCGTAACAGGCCTGGCGGGCCACCAGCGCGCCACGATACACGCCCGCCGCCGCCACGAGGACGCCGCGGAGCATGGGGCTCCCCTGCCCGTTCCACAATCGGTGGAGCTTGAGCTCGAGCGACCCCGCCTCAGTCACGCGCCGGGCCCACGAGGTACCGCTCCACCAGCTCGATGGTTTGCTTCACCGCTCCCTGACGGCCGACCACCGCCTGCAGCCCCGCCTCGCCCATCCGCGATCGACGCGCGGGATCGGCGAGTAGCTCCGCCACCCGCTCCTCCAGCCGGGCCGGATCGTCCACGAGGAGCGCACCTCCCGCTTCGAGGAGGAGCTCGGCGCTCTCGCGGAAGTTGGTGGTGTGCGGACCGTAGAGCACGGGCTTTCTGAGGAGCGCGGGCTCGAGCATGTTGTGCCCGCCCGTGGGCACGAGGCTGCCCCCGATGAAGACGACGGAGGCGACGCTGTAGATCTTGGCGAGCTCTCCCACCGTGTCGAGGACGATGACGGCTGCGCGCCCGCGCGAGGCGGGGAGCTCGCTGCGACGGATGGTGGCGAGGTGACGATCGGCGGCGAGCCGCTCGACCTCGGGCACGCGCTCCGGGTGCCGAGGGGCGAGGAGGAGGATGAGATCGGGGACGCGACGGCGAAGCCGGGCATAGGCGTCCAGGATGATCGCTTCCTCGCCACGATGGGTACTTCCTGCGATCCACACCGGCTCGCCCACCGCAATCCCGAGGAGCTGCTGCCAGACTGCCTCGCCGCCCGCCTCGGTGGGGGCGAGATCCGTCTTGAGGTTGCCCGTGACCACCACCCGCTCTGGCGGGGCGCCCAGGGCGATGATGCGCCGGGCGTCTTCCTGCGACTGCATGGCGAATACGGTGATGTCTCGCAGCATGCGCGCGGTGAGGAAGCGCACGTGACGATAGCGCCGGAACGAGCGGTCCGAGATGCGGCCGTTCGCGACCATGGCCGGCACGCCTCGGCGCGCGAGGGCGCGGAGGAAGTTCGGCCAGAGCTCCGTCTCCATCCCGATGAAGAATCGTGGATTCACCGCGCGAAGCGCCTGCCCCACGGGCCCGGGAAGATCGAGGGGGAAATAGCGGTGCGTCACCGCGCCGCGTAGCCGATCCGCCACCACTCGCGCCCCCGTGGGGGTGACGGTGGTCATGACGACGGAGAGCTCGGGCCAGTGCCGCGCGATCGCCTCGACCAGCGGCACGGCGGTGGCCGCCTCGCCCACCGACACCGCGTGGATCCAGCAGCGAGGCTCGGGGGGCAGGCCCGCGCCGTATCGCCCGAAGCGCTGGGCTAGGGAGTGGCCGTAGCCCGCGCCCCTGAGCCGCCGCACGAGGAAGACAGGCAGATAGGCCACGATGCTCAGCCCCAGCACGAGCGTGTAGACCGCGTGGATCAGCGCCGTACCTCCTCGTCCACCTGCCAGGTCACTTCGTGGAGCGCCGTCTCGATCTCCTTGCGCGTCGCCTCGTAGTCGCCGCGTTCGCGCGAGGCCGTCACGCGCAGCGGCTCACCGAAGCGGACGACACACCGGGCGAAGGGCTTCGGGATTCGAAACCCGTCCCACGACCTCGCCCGCCACTCCGCCGAGGCGGCGAAGGCCAGCGGCACCACGGGCGCGCCCGTCATGCGCGCCAACGCCACCACGCCGGGCTTCACGGTTTCCGCAGGTCCCCGCGGACCGTCGGGCACTACGATGACACTGTGGCCCTCTCCGAGAGCTCGCGCCAGCCCCCGCAGGCCCCCCGCCCCGCCGCGGGACGACGAGCCGCGCACGACCACGAAGCCGAAGCGGCGCACCAGCCGCGCGACCATTTCGCCGTCTCGGGAGCGGCTGATGAGCACGCGCGCGCCGCGGTGGCCGTAGAGGTAGGGGAGGAGGAGAAGGCGCGCGTGCCAGACGACGTAGATGGCCGGCGTGCGGGAGGTCCACAGCGGCTCGGTGGCCTTCTCCTCACGTCGGATGCGGAGGGTACGAGCGAGGAGGCGCAGCGCGCCGGAGCCCAGGGACGGCGCCAGCGCTGTCACCACCGCGTTCGCCATCACGCCGTTCCCGCCACCTTGAGGATGGCGCGTGCGGCCCGTTCGCCCACGCCCGGCTCGCCGAGCCGTTCGCGCAGATCCTTGAAGGCGGCCCGCTGAGTGGTAGCGGCGCCCTCACGATCCTGGAGGAGGCGCTCCGCCTCCGCCGCGAGTCGGGCACCCGTCACGTCGGCCTGCAGGATCTCGGGCACCGCGGTGCGACGGGCCACGATGTTGGGCAGGCTGATCCAGGGAATCTGCTTCAGGAGCCGGCCCACCACCTCGGTGAGTCGCGAGACGCGATAGCAGACCACCATCGGCGTGCCGAGCAGCGCTGCCTCGAGAGTCGCCGTGCCCGAGGCGACGAGGAGCACATCGGCAGCGGCCATGACCTCGTGGGTCTGATCCTCGATCACCTCGACGGGCGGCGCGCCGGCCGCTCGATCGATGAAGGCCTGGATCGCCCGGCGGCTCACCGTGGGGGCGCGGCCGAGAACGAAGCGCCGCCGGCCATCGGCGCCCGCGAGCGCCGCCGCCGCCTCGAGCATCGGAGGCAGCAGATGCTCGATCTCTTCGCGTCGACTCCCGGGCAGGAGTCCCACCACCGGACCGTCCTTCGGGAGGCCGAGGCGTCGACGTCCCTCCTCGAGGCTCAGGCTGAACGGGACGACGTCGAGGAGAGGATGACCCACGTACTCCACGGGGACGTGGGCGTCTGCGTAGAGATCGCGCTCGAAGGGAAAGGCCGCGAGGACCTGCGTCACCCGGCTCGCCATCTGGCGGATGCGGCCGGAGCGCCAGGCCCAGAGCTGCGGCGGCATGAAATACACCACGGGCACGCGCGCGCGCTTCGCGTGACGGGCCAGACGCAGGTTGAACTCCGGAAAGTCGATCACCACCAAGGCCTGTGGCCGCTCCCTGCGCAGCCGACGCACAAGCAGTCGATAGGCGCGAAAGAGCGAGGGGATGCGTCCGATGACCTCGTTGGTCCCCACCCCCGCGTGCGCGGTCGGGTCCACGAGGATCTCGACCCCCGCCGCGGCCATGCGCGCGCCGCCCATCCCCAACACACGCACCTGGGGATCGAGGCGCTTGATGGCGCGGCAGACGGTCGCCCCGTGGAGATCGCCCGAGGCTTCCCCCGCCGACATCATGATGAGGCGGTGACGAGCCGCGGTCACACGCCTACCAGGGCGATGCCCGCCCGCTCGGCCGTTCTGAGCGCCGCCTCCCGATCGACGAGGAGCATCTTGCCTCCGTCCACCGCGAGCGCGGTGGCGCCGCACTCCGCCATAGCCTCGAGGGTGGTCGGCCCCACCGTGGGCACGTCGAAGCGGAAATCGTGCTCGGTCGCCACCGCCTTGATCACCACCGCGCCCTTCCCGGCGAGGCGGGCGCCGCGGCGGATGGTCTCGTCGGTGCCCTCGGCCGCTTCGACGGCGAGGGTAACGCCGTGCGAGCGCACGAGAGTCTGGCCGATCCGGAAGCCGGCGATCTGACGGGCGAGCGAAAAGCCCGCGCGGATCTCCTCCCATTCCGCGTCCGACGGCGCCCGCGAGGTGAGCGTGCCTGGCTCCATCATCCACGACGAGAAGAAAGGGCGCTGGTCGAGGACTTCGATGCCCATCCCGCCCAGGGTCGCCAGGGCGACGTTGGCCAGCGCCTCGTCGGAGAGTCCGCCGCGCGCCATCTGGCGGCCCACCGCGTCGGTCTCGTGGAGGTTGTCGAACACGCTCCGCTTCCAGAACTTGCCCACGAAGACCGCCGCCTCCACCCGCGCCTCGGCGAGCGCGTGCAGGACGGCCTGGATGTCCGTGAGAGAGGACGGCACGATGCGCTCCACGTGTCCGTCGAGCCCCGTCGCCTCGTCGAAGGTGAGAGCGACCACACGCCAACCCCGACGGGCGGCTTCGGCGGCGGCCCGGCCGGGGAGGACCCCGGCCCCCGCCATCACGGCGAGGCGGCGCTCCACGGAAGATCCTTCGGCCAGGCGACCTCGCCCCGGCCATCGCGGATCATCCGCTCGATCTCGAGCGCCACGGCGAGAGACCGGAGATCCTCGGTCTCGAAGAGCTCCGCCTGGCCGGTCGCCTGGGCCGCTCGCGCCGCGGAGATCAGGTGCCGAATCTCCAGCTTGAGCGGATTGTCCTTGTGTACGAAGAGGCGCTCGACGAAGGAGGCCTGCCGATAGCGGATGGACTCGCGGTTGAGGGTGTACTCCTGGGCGGCGCGCCGGTGGATTTGGATGTCCTGATCGGCGTAGTTCAGCACGATGTAGGCATCGGGTTGGGTGATGGACAGCGTGCGGATCTTCTCCTCGGTGGCCCGGCTCGCCGTGATGGTGGCCATGGCCCCGGACTCGAAGCAGATCTGCACGTTGGCCACGTCGGCTTGACGGGAATGGATGGAGCGGCCCAGGCAGTTCATGCGACGCGGCTCGCTATCCACCAGCCCCAGCACGATGTCGATGTCATGGATCATGAGATCCATGACCACGGAGTCGTGCTGCACCCGGGGCACGAACGGCCCGAGGCGGCGCGACTCGATGAGGATGGGTTGCTCCACGATCTTGCGAAGCTCCTGGACGGCGCCGTTGAAGCGCTCCACGTGGCCGACGTGGAGGACCCGCCTGTGCTGGCGGGCCACGCGGAAGAGCTCCTTGGCCTCTTCCAGCGTCGGGGCCATCGGTTTCTCCACGAGGACGTGCACGCCGGCCTCCAGGAGATCGCGGGTGACCTCGAAGTGGCGGTCGGTGGGGACGGCCACCGTGGCGATGTCGACCAGACCCGCGAGGTCGCGATGGCTCGTCATCGCACGTGTCCCGTATTGCCCGGCGATCTGGTCGGCCCGCTCGGCGTCCGTGTCGCAGATGGCGACGAGGTCCACGTCCCACAGCTCGGCGAAGGCCAGGATGTGATACTGCCCCATGTGCCCTGCCCCTACCACGCCGGCCCGCAGCCGGCCGTTCTCCGATGCGCTTACCACACGCGCTCCTCGCTCTCCGTATCGTCACGACCTGGTTCGGCGCGGTGCGCGCCGGGAATGATGCCGCGTTGGGAGCCTTCGACGAAGGCCACGAGCTTGGCCACCATGGGATCGCCGCCGAGCTCGATCTTGATGCGGGCGATGGCCGTGCCGGGAGCGAGTCCCGAGCGATAGAGAATGCGGAAAGCGTCCCGCACCTGCCGGCGGCTCGAGGCGTCCACCCCACCCCGCCGCATCCCGATGACGTTGACGCCCAGGGCCCGGGCCGGAAGGCCGTCCGCCATCATGAAGGGTGGCACGTCCTGGGTCACCTTGGAGCAGCCGCCCACGTAGGCGTAGGTGCCGATGCGCACGAAGGGATGGATGCCCGTCTGGCCGCCTACCGTGGCGCGATCCTCCACCACCACGTGCCCGGTCAGCCCCGCGTAGTTGATGATGATCACCTCGTCGCCGATCACGCAGTCGTGAGCCACGTGGCTGGAGGCCATGACGAGGCAGCGCGCGCCGATGATCGTGTCGTGCCCGTCGTGGGTGGCGCGGTGGATGGTCACGTACTCGCGGATCGAGGTCTCCTCCCCGATGGTGACCCCCACGGCGTGGCCGGGCTTGAACTTCAGATCCTGAGGCTCGCCGCCGATGACGGCGCCGTGACCGATGCGGCAGCGCGCGCCCAGGGTCACCGGCCCTTCCAGCACCACGTGAGCGCCAATCTCCGCATCGCGCGCGATGCGCACCTCGGGGCCGATCACGCTGTAGGGACCGATGCGCACGCCCGCGTCCACCTCGGCGCGTGGATCCACGATGGCGGTGGGATGCAAGCCGGAGCCGTCAGTCACCGGGATTTTCCTCGAGCTCACGCACCCGTTTTTCCAGCGCGCGCACCTTGCGCACGAGCTCCGGCAGCATCGTCTCCGCGGCCCAGATGCGGCGGGTGAGAGTGGCGGGTCGGCAGGGGGTGCCGCTCATCACCTGCCCCGCCTCCACGTCGCTGGGCACGCCGGTCTGGGCGGTGAGAATGGCACCCTCGCCGACTCGCACGTGATCGGCGATGCCGACCTGCCCGGCGAGGATGGCGCGATTGCCAATGGTGCAGGAGCCGGAGATACCGACCTGGGCCACCAGGATGACGTCTTCGCCGACCTCGCAGTTGTGCCCCACCTGCACGAGGTTGTCGATCTTACTCCCGCGTCCGATGACGGTGTCGCCGACCGTGGCGCGGTCGATGGTGGAGTTGGCGCCGATCTCCACGTCGTCGGCGATGCGAAGCCCGCCCACCTGGGGGATCTTGCGGTGGGCGGTGCCGTCGAAGGCGTAGCCGAAGCCGTCCGCTCCGAGCACGGCGCCGGAGTGCACGGTCACCCGATGGCCCACCACCACGCCCGCGTGGACCACCGCGCGCGGATGGAGCACCACGTCGTCGGCGAGCACCGCCCCCGCGCCCACGAAGCAGAGGGCACCTACCCGGCTCCGCGCCCCGACAACCGCGCCCGCCTCCACCACCGCCCCCGCGCCCACCGAGGCGCTCGCGTCGATCCGCGCCCCTGCCTCCACCACCGCCGTGGCGTGCACGCCGGCGGTGACCGGACGCTCGGGATGGAACAGCCGCAGGAGCGCGATGAGGGCGGTCTGGGCGGAGTCGACGCGCAGGAGGGCCTGGGGCAGCCCGGTGACCTCGCGCCCCACCACGAGGGCCGCCGCTCCGCTCAGGAGCGCCGACTTGACGTACCGAGAAGCGGTGACGAACGATACGTGCTCCGGCCCCGCCTGCTCGAGCGACGCGACACCCCTGACGACACGATGGCGATCTCCTTCGAGGGTGGCGCCGAGCGCCTCGGCGAGTTGGCCGAGCGTGAAGGAGACGCCCACGGAGCCTACTTCTTCGCCTTCCGCATCTCGTCGTCGAAGGCCTTGATCACGTCCTCGGTGACGTCGACCTCCGGCGCGCCGTACACCACGCCGGCCTGCCGGCGCTCGACGATGAGGGCGTAGCCCTTCTCCTTTCCCACCCTGGTGAAGATCCCTTCGAGGTCGCGGAGGATCTTTTGGCCCATGGTCTGCTCCTTCTTCTGCAGCTCCTTCTCCAAGTCGTCGAGGAGGCGACGGATGTCTCGGGTCTTCCGCTCGAGCGCTTCCTGCTTCTCGCGGCGGGCGTCTGCGGAGAGAAGCTGACCCTTCTTCTCGAGCTCGTCCCGCAGCTTGTCGTAGTCGACCTTCTGGTTGTCGACCTGCTTCTGCATGGCCGCCTTCTCCTTCTCGATCTGCTCGCGGGCCTGCACGCCGGCCTGGGAGCGCGCGAGGATCCGCTGGAGGTCGACGAAGCCGATGCGGGTGGCGGCGAGAGCGGCCGGCGTGGCCTGCTGGGCCACGGCGGGCGTCCATACCCACCAGAGAGCCGACAGTGCCGCCAGCACCGTCAGCGCGGCCATGGTGACCTTGACACGCCCTATCATTCCTCTCTCCTCTTGGCTAGAACGCGCCGCCCATCGAGAACTGGACGTTGCCGATCTTCTCTTTCCCCGTGGGGGAAGGATTGAAGCCATAGTCTACCCGGATCGGACCGAAGGGGGATTTCCACCGGATGCCCGGACCCACCGCGTACTTGAGATTGGTCAGGTCGACGGGCGTGCCTATGCTCTGGTCCGGGCCGTACACGTTGCCCACGTCGAAGAACAGGGCGGCGCGCAAGTTGAAGGGCAAGGGCACGGAGTACTCGAGGTTGCCCAGGACCTGGAAGTTGCCGCCGATCTTCGTACCCGAGCTGTCCACCGGCGAGATCTCGCGGGCCTTGAAGCTCCGGATGGTGTTCGGCCCGCCCATGAAGTAGCGCTCGAAGAGCGGCACCGGATTGGTGGACCAGCCGACCTCGTATCCGGAGGAGAGACGCCAGCTGAACAGATGATTGAACCAGAGCGGATGGTGCTGGGTGTACGCGACGGTGATACGGACGAAGCGGTTATCACCGGTGCCGATGCCCGCGAAGTCGACGCCAAGGATGGTGAAATTCCCGCGGGTAGCATCGGTCAGGCTGTCGCGCGTGTCACGGGTGATGGAGCCGCCCAGCATGGACAAGATGGTCTTGCCCTCGGCATCGAGGAGCTCGGTGCTCGCGTTCGAGGCGACACCGGTCACATTCT